>JALHPA010000204.1:871-6020 GCA_022842745.1 Pirellulales bacterium | reverse complement strand
CGCAACACGAATCTTCGCAACAGCTTGGCTCCGGGGCACAACAAGACGCCTCGGCCGCGCATCCACATCCGCCCCCACCAAACAAACGGTGGCCGGCATTCGCGCTTCCCGCCAACAAGAACATCGCGGCCAACATAGCCGCCGACAACACGATTCGACGCTTCATGGGAAAACTCCTGTCCTAAATAGCCCAATACCGCCGCGCGCCGTCCCCAGGTGGCCATCACCCGCCCGATTCGCCTCACCACGCATGGTAGAACGCGATACTTCGAGCTTGGTGGACCGCGCTTGGCATGTCCTATCACGAGCTATCGGCCGTACAGTTTTCTCACCTTCGTTGCTTTAACGCATCGCTCCAAATTCCCCACGCTTTGCGGTCGGGCATTATCGTTAAACCCGACTGTAACGATTGCGCCGCCTTGCGCCGTGGCGCGCTCTATACGCCCCTCCAGCTCCCCATTCTTCGGATTACCACACCGATCCTCGCCACTCCGCCCCCTTTGCCCTCGCAAAATGGCCCTAAATCCCGGTGCTTCACTCCTTCCCGCTCAAATCCGCGCACACCAACTCCTCGTCGTTCCGCGCAAACACGCACTTCCCCGCAAACGCCGGATGCGACCAGCACACCCCCCCGCGCATGCTCAATTGCCCCGTCGTCGGCGCGATCAACTGCGCCCGGCTCTGTTCGTGGTACCCCTGCCGGTCCAACTTGCAGAAAATCAACGCCCCCCGCTCGTTAAACAGCACGTACCGCTCCCCCTGCCGCACCAAATGCCCCATGCTCCAGCGGGCCTTCGGCACCGCCTCCAGGCTCTCCCACACCCGGTCCCCCGTCTCCACATCAATACACCGCAGCTCCCCATAGCTGTCGAATCCATAAATCGCGTCCCCGTCGAACACCGGCGTGCCGATCATCGCGTGCAAACTGTCCGTATGCTGCTCGTCCCTCCCTCGCCGCCGCCAAACCTGCTCCGTCGCCGGCTTCCCATCCGCGTCCTTCGTCAGCCGCAACAACATCGACCCATCGTAAAACGACGAAACATACAACACTTCCCCCAGCTTGGCGTGTCGTCCCACGATTGGCGTGGCGATCCCAATCGGCATCTGCACCACCTTCATGGGCTGCTTCCAATACACCTCACCCGTCTGCGGATCCAGCCCCGCCACGTTCTCCCCTGTCCACACCACCACCACCTTCCGTCCCCCCTGCTCGATCACAATCGGCGTCGAATACTGCCCCATATCGTCCAGCGCCCGCCACTTCTCCCCCCCCGTCCGCTTGTCCAATCCCACGACGCACGCCTTCTCCGCCGCGGCCACCACAATCAACACCTCTCCCTCGATGATCGGCGAACACGCCAGCCCCCACATCGGCATCCGAATCTTGTACTCCTTCCCCAACTCCTTTTCCCACAGCACCTTCCCATCCTTCGCGTCCAAGCAGAACAAGTTCCCCATTGTCCCCAAGGAATACGCCCGCCCCTCCTCGATCAGCACCGACGCCCGCGGCCCCGCCGTATACCCCACGTCTCGGTACTTCGCCGGATACTTCTGCGTCCAAATCGGCTTCCCGCTCTCCGCGTCAAAACAATGCACCCGCTCGATCTGCTCCGGCTCCGTCACCCGATCCATCACATACACCCGCCCCTCCGCCACCGTCGGCCCGCTGTAGCCGCTACGGATCGGCGCCTTCCACTTCGGCTTGATCTCCCCCGCCGGCAATCGCTCCACAATCCCCGTCTCCCGCCACACCCCGTCCCGCCGCTCCCCCCGCCACTGCGGCCAATCCGCCCCGACCAGCCCAGGCACAAAGACCCCCCCCACCGCCAGCCACCCCAAACCGATCCCCACCAAACGTAAACAGCTCAAGCGCATCGGAAGGTTCCTCATCGGTTGCAAGAACGAATTGCCGCCCCATCGCCGGCCACCGGTCACGTGTCACCGGGTTAAAGGCCACCGGTCAAATGCCACAGTCGAACGGCCGCTTCACAGGCCCCGGCCGCGGAATTGTACCATCTTGCCCACCATCCAAAAGTTCAAGCCCCACAGTTCGAAACCAACGGATCCAGGCGCGCCATCCCCCGACCCTGTTTCCCTCCGCCCGCCCAGGGTTTGGCTTTCAACCGCCAGACGGCTAAACTCAGCTATCGGGTCGCTCGGCCGTTATCGCCCCAGCCCCCTGCCCAGACCGACATCCCTGCGGCGCTCGCCGTGCCCGCCGCGCCGCACGCTTTTTTGGGCTTCCCCAGTCGATGAAGCGACCCTGCATCCTCGTGGCCGACGACGACGCGCTCTCCTCCCCTGTCTACCGCCAGGCCCTCTCCTCCCTGCAAGACCCGGAGCTGCTGCTGGAGTCCACCGCCGCGGACGCCCTCGTTCGCATGGCGGACCACTCCCCCGATCTGGCCATCGTCGCCTGCCGCCCCCCCCACCTGGACGGCCTCGACCTGCTCCGCGCGCTCCGCCGCCGCGATCCCGCCCTGCCGGTGATCGTCGTTTCCGCCCAGCCCACCGTCGACGAAGCCACCGCCAGCCTGCGGCTCGGCGCCAGCGACTATCTCGCCAAGCCCCTTGCCCCCGGAGTCCTCTCCGAAAGCATGGCCCGCGTCCTCCAGGGCCAACGCCTCGGCGACGAAAACCGCCTCCTCCGCCGCCAGGTCGAACGCTCCTACTCCTTCGAGGAAATCATCGGCGCCTGCCCCAGCATGCGCCGCGTCTTCGACCTCATCCAGCAGGTCGCCGCCTCCAACGTCGACGTCCTCGTCCGCGGAGACACCGGCACCGGCAAGGAACTCGTCGCCCGCGCCATCCACCGCCGCAGCCCCCGCGCCGACAAACCCTTCGTCCCCGTCGACTGCGGCGCCATCCCTGACAACCTCTTGGAAAGCGAGCTCTTCGGCCACGAGCGCGGCGCCTTCACCGGCGCCGACAGCCGCCGCATCGGCCTGCTCGAATTCGCCGAAGGAGGCACGATCTTCCTCGACGAGCTCGGAGAGCTCCCCCTGGTCCTCCAGGCCAAACTCCTCCGCACCCTTCAGGAACGCAAAGTCCGCCGCGTGGGCGGGCGGGAGGAAGTCGATGTCGACGTCCGCGTCGTCGCCGCCACCGCCCGAGACCTCGACGCCATGATCCGCCAGAATCTCTTCCGCCAGGACCTCTACTACCGCATCAACGTCGTCCGCATCGACCTCCCCCCCCTCCGCGAGCGCGGCGACGACATCGGCCTTCTCGCCGAATACTTTGCCAACCGCCACAGCCGCGAGATGAAGAAAACCATCGCCGGAATCACCCCCGAAGCCTACCAGGTCCTCCGCCAATACCCCTGGCCCGGCAACGTCCGCGAACTGCAAAACGTCATCCGCCGCGCCTTAGCCCTCATCCGCGGCCACATGATCGGACTCGACGACCTCCCCGACGAAATCGTCGTCGCCGCCGGCCAGCGCGAATCCAGCGGCGCCGACTCCGGCTACTTCCAGCTCCGCGACGCCCACGTCGCCCGCTTCGAACGCCAATACCTCTCCGACCTCCTCGCCCGCCACCACGGCGACGTCCAATCCGCCGCCCAAGAAGCCAAACTCCCCCGCGGCACCCTCTACCGCCTCATGAAAAACCACTCCCTAGACACCGCCGACTTCCGCCCCAGCCCAAAATAACCGTCCGCGCCCCGCATCAGCGTAGTGCTTCGCCGGGTGCCACTGCTGGCTTGTCCAGCAGTGACTTCGCAACCGCGCCGGGTGCCACTGCTGGCTTGTCCAGCAGTGACTTCGAGGCGGCGAGACTTGCGTCCCACCCGCCGTAGAGGTACCGTGCCCGCCATGCAGACACCGCCTGGTCACCGGAAGCTGGTCAAGCACTACCACGACCCGGGGCACGTCCGGGAGTTCACGTTCTCGTGTTATCGCCGATTGCCGCTGCTGATCAATGATGTCTGGCGAGAGATGCTTTGCCGCTCGATCGATGCGGCCGCCGAGCGGCATGACTGGCGGCTGACGGCTTTCGTGTTGATGCCCGAACATGTGCATCTGCTGTTTTTTCCCTTGCCCACAGCCGCCAAGGCTGAACACTTGCTTAAGGGGATCAAACGTCCTTATTCGTATCGAATCAAGCAAATGCTCGTTCAGCAACGCAGCCGGCTGCTAGAGCGGCTGATGATCCGGCAGCGGCCTGGAGTGAGGACCTTTCGTTATTGGCAAGAGGGCCCGGGGTACGACCGGAACCTCGCAACCGAAGCCGCGGTGCTCGCAGCCATCGACTACATCCACTTGAACCCCATTCGCCGCGGATTTTGCCAAGCGGCAGCGGATTGGCAATGGTCGAGTGCCCGCTTTTATGCCGATCCGACGTCCACGTCGGACGAGGCTCTTCCGAAGCTTAACCGGCTACCGACGGAGTTCTTTTGGTAGTCTGAATCGAGACTTGAGGCTAATTTCACTGCTGGACAAGCCAGCAGTGGCACCCGGCGTCCCTTGTTGGATTGCATTGCAAAACCGCCCCGAATTGGCGTAAAATTGAGGCATGAGCACGGATCCCGCCCAAGTCATTTTGAACCCAGAGCAGCAGCAGTTCCTTGCCGAAATTGCCGACAAGGCTGGCAAGCCCTGGACGATCGTCTTCAGTGAAGCCCTGGGACAGTACCGCGTGCAATACGCGAACGATGGTGGCCGCCAGCCGAAGGCGAAGTTTGGAAGCGGCAAGGGCCTCGTTTCGATGGCGTCGGATTTCGACGCACCGCTGGATGACTTCCAGGACTACGCGGGGTGAGAATACTCCTCGATACGCATGCCTTTCTCTGGTTCTTCCAGGGAGATGTGCGGCTCAGCACGTCAGCTCGACGCCATTGAGTTCGAGGCGAATGAAAACCTTCTTAGCATCGCATCTCTTTGGGAAATCGCCATTAAGACCAGCATCGGGAAGCTTCGCCTTACCGGACTGTTTGGCGAAATCGTGAGCCGAGCGATGAACGATGTGTCGGTGACGGTTGTTCCCATCACGATGCTGCACGTAGTAGAAGTCGCGACAATGCGATTTCATCATCGCGACCCGTTTGATCGATTGCTCGCGGCCCAGGCCAAGACAGAACGACTGACGATTGTTAGCGCCGACGAGTGCTTTGACGCCTACGGTACTAAGCGGCTTTGGTAGTCCTACC
>JALHPA010000204.1:0-861 GCA_022842745.1 Pirellulales bacterium | reverse complement strand
AGCGAAATTGCATTTTGGTCCATTCTCTTCATCCTCGCCGGCACATTGGTTTCCTACACGGCCTTTGCTGACGGCAAGACGGGACTTGGCCTTTTGTTTGCAATGCTCCCGGTCGGCTGCGCTCTGATCTGGCTGGATGTAAGGCCAGCCAAGTGGTTCTCGCCGCCAATACAGTCTACATTTGGCTGCGCATGCACAGCGTCCGACTCGCGCGGGCAAACGGGATCGAGCTACCCGTGTCTAGGAGCGAATCCGACGATGTAACGGCGATCGCACACGCGATCAACCAGATTGCCGCTCAGGAATAACCCCGGAACCACCCTCATCCGGCGTAAGCCCACCGCAAGCATACCAAATCGCCTCGTGCCACCCGACCGGTGGCAGCTTCACCTTTCCATCCAAAACTTTTACGCCCTCTCGGACGCCCCTCCCCCGACTCGCTCGGCTCAGCGACGTCTTCGGATGCCAATTCACGCAGATACTCGGGCGCCAAGTCCGCATTGTTTCTCCAGCACAATGTGTGCCCAGTCAACGTGAATTGGCGGAACTCATTGACGTCGTTGAGCGACTGAAACACCGGTCCCGTCAATTTTCCAGACAGGTCCGCAACACCCACGAACCCATCGCTAAACTCCAATCGCACCCGGAACTCGCTCAAATACTCGGCCCGCGTCACGCGTAGCATCGCGTTATTCCAATGGCTTAATCGGCTCCAGTGGCAGCTCCCGCCTCGCCAGCTCCCAATTCTGTATCAACTCGTCTCGATGCCTCCAAATTTCCCGGCGTTCCCTCATAGCGTGACTGGCCAGCTTGGACGATTGCCCCCCGCCCGCCTCCACGCCTCAAATTCCCCCTTACAAG
>JALHPA010000203.1 GCA_022842745.1 Pirellulales bacterium | reverse complement strand
ATCTCCGGGACGGACCAATCATCCCCTTCGGGATCCCAGGAGGTAAACGGCGTATCGCAAAACCAGCAGCGCAGGTTGCAGCCGCTGGCCCGAACGAACACGCTGTCCGTCCCGGTCAATCGGCCTTCTCCTTGGCGGGACTGGTAGATTTCGGCAATGCGCATGGAACCGCGGCGACCTGACATTGCCCCCAGGATCGATCTTACGGAACCTCCGGCGGTTGAGCTATTGCCGCGACGCATCTTCCACTATTTGGGCGGACGAGAATCAGGCCCAGCGCTGCGATTATCGCCTTCGCAATGCGCAATCTGGGCACAAATTACTTGACGCGCACGACTGGAATTCGGAAGCTAAGGGAAGGGGAATGGCCCGGAAACTCTTTTCCCGGCCACGGAAAAACGCAGCGAGGAGGAGTTTCCATGAGGCGGAAGAGTCTTCTGCAGAGTCTTTTTGGCGGCAATCCATCAGCGACGCGCGGACGAGCCGACGGTCGGCGGTTGCAGGTGGAAAGGCTGGAGACGCGGGAATTACTGGCCGCATCGCCGTTGGCGGGAGTCGCTGGCCGGCCGTTGCCCGACCTGGGGCAGTTGCTCGGCCATCTGCTGCCGGGAGGAGGGAACGGCGGGTCGAACGGCGCCGAAACGAACCGCCCCCCTGTCGCGCGTCCGGACCTGAAGGCCACGACCGCCAACACGGAACTAAAGATCGCCGCGAGCGAACTATTGTCCAACGATTTCGACCGCAACGGTGATACGCTGCAAGTTACCGAAGTATCGAAACGGCCGAATACCCGCGGAACCGTCGAACTAGTCAATGGCCCCTCCGGTGGCCAGGTCGTGTTTCGGCCCGACGCTGGATTTGTGGGAGTGACGGCGCTCAACTACACGGTCTCCGACGGCAAGGGAGGATCTGCCACGGGACTGGTGCTGGTAACGGTCAAACCAGAAGCCCAAGCGACGGTGGGGCGCATCCAAGGGGTGGGCAGCCTGGACGGCTTCGAACGTATGTTTGCACTGAGCGTCCGGACCCGGCCGAACAACACCCCGTCGGCGGGCGAAATCCCCGCCGGGCTGTTGCCGGCGCCGGATGCCATTGCCGGACAAGTGCGTTTCGGTGATCTGGAACAAAAACTCCGTTTTACATCCACGACGATCTCCTCTGTCGAATTTAGCGCCGACGGCCGCTCGGCCAAGATCACTGGTCAGGGTCGGGTGAACGGCCAAACCGGCTATGACTTCGTGGTCAACGTGTCCGATCTCGGCAGCCGGGACGGTAAAGACACATTCCGAATCGAGATTCGCAAAGGGACCGAGTTCGAGTACGACAGTCTAAAATTCGCCGAGGACGACGGCCGCATCGACCGTCGTGGGGACATTCGCATTCAAGCGCCGACGCCAGTGGCGACGCCGCCTGCGCAATCGGCGGCACTTCAGGCGGTGCTGGCCGCTTGGGAGGACATGTCGGCAACCGGTCGCCGGCGGAAATAGCCGCCGGTCTGCAAGCGCGAGTTGGGTATTTCAACCTGGACCGACTGTTTTTGCTCCCCCTTGGTTTTGGCGGCCGAGGGGGAGTTTTTGCTCCAGGATTGTCTTGGCCCGAGACCAGGAACGCTTCGGGCCGCGCACAAATGGTCGATCAATCGGTTTCTCAATCGCAGGCGGTCCTTCGCGCACGATTCGGGGTTGAATGGCTGGGCCGTGTGTCCAAGCGGAGCGGCGGTGCATTTTTAAGCGGCGAAGGCGAGTGCCCGCTGGCCGGTTGAATGGGCCTGTTCAGGGCTAGCCGCGCGCCAAGGGCCGCCGAGCGATTCCAGGGAAGACGCCGGCGCGAGATCGAGGTGGAAGTGGAAATTCGTGAGTCTACGAGAACCCGCAAGGAATGAACCGTTGAGAATTCAATTGAGAGGAAGTAGCGGTCTGTTTGCGGTCTGGATCCTGGTCGCGGCAATGGCGATCGAATGGTTCGGAGCGGCTGCGTTGGCCGCGGACAAGGAGAAGCCAGGGGACGAGGCAGCGGCCGGCGCTACGGTGTTTCAACCAAATAAGGTGTGGCAGGTGGAAATTATCCAATCCACCGAGGAATATGACGCGATGCAGCCGCGCGGGGGACGGGGATTTGGGTTTTTTGGAGGGCGGACACCGGAGGCCCAAACGGCGGTTGACCTCAATCGGGAGGTGCACCGGAATAACTTTGGAATGGACCTGCCTTGGGCAACGGGAAAGGTCGTGATTGGAGACAATGCATTCGAGAAGGTGGGCATTCGGTACAAGGGAAATGGAACGATCGGGGACGCGTCGCGGACCATCAAAAAGTCGATTAAGATCGATCTGGACCGCGCCGGCGGAACAGACAAGTTTGGCGGCTCAAAAACGATCAATCTGCACTGCGGGGTCACGGATCCGTCCAAGTGCAGGGAGACCTTGGGGTATGAGCTATATCGGGCGGCGGGCGTGCCTGCATCGCGCACGACGCTGGCCGAAGTTCGGCTGACGGTCCCGGGCAAGTACGAGAAAGAGCTGCTCGGCGTCTACACTTTGGTGGAGGAGGTGGATAACGCGTTTCTCCGCGATCGATTCGGCAGCGATCAGGGTCTGTTGATGAAGCCGGAAGGGATGCGGGACTTTGATACGATCGGGAATAATTGGGAGCGATACAAACAATCTTTGGCAATGAAGCGCGAGGCAACCCCGCAGGAGGCGGAGCGGATGATTGCATTTGCTCGGCTCATCCAGACGGCGGACGACGCGACGTTCCAAAAAGAGATTGGATCCTATCTGGACGTTGACGGCTATTTGAGATTTTTGGCGGCCACGGCGTTTGTCGCGAACTCGGACAGTTATTTTGTGCTGGGACACAATTTCTATGCCTATCTGCATCCGGAAACCAAAAAGCTGCACTTCATCCCCTGGGATTTGGACCGCGCATTCGCCAATTTTCCAATTCTTGGTTCGAACGCCCAGCAGATGGATTTGAGCCTGCGCCAGCCGTACCCCGGGGCGCACCGGCTGACCGATCGGCTGCTGGCGGCGCCGGGGATGAGGGAGCAGTACCAGAAGATATGGAAGGAGCTTTCGACCACAGTCTTCGACAAGGACCGGCTGCTGACGCGATTGGCGGAGTGCGAGTCGGCGATCAAGGACCTGCGGGAGCGGGACGCCCAAGCTGCGGCGAATCGGAAGGAGGGCCCAGGGGGATTTGGACCGCCGGGGATGTTTGGCAAGCCTCCCGAGCTAACGACGTTCTTTGAAAAGCGGGTCGAGTCGGTCCTGAAGCAACTGGCCGGAACCTCAAAGGGGCACATTCCGACGAGCGGTTTTGGGCGGGGGGGGCCGCCACCGATCGGACCAATGATGGCGGGCCAGATAATGGAAGCCTTTGACGCAGATGCGAACAAGAAGCTGTCGCGGAGCGAATGGCTGGCGATCGCGGACAAAGTTTTCGCGGCGTGCAAGAAAGACTCAAGCGGGGGAGTCGATCTCGAGTCGCTAACGGCGGGATTGACCGGCCTGCTACCGACTCCGCCGGATGGTGCGCCGCGGGGCCCGTTCAACCCGGCCGAATTCCTGTCCGGGCCTATATTGGCTCGCGGAGACGCGAATAAGGATAAGAAGGTGAGTTCCGAGGAACTGCTGGCGGCGGCGGCAGCCCTGTTCGACGAATTCGACCGACCCAAAGGAGGGCAAGTCGACGAGGAAAAGCTGGGAGAAATGCTCGGTAGCCTGTTTCCGGCCCAGCCTTTTGGCGGGCCACGGGGCGGGCCGCCCGGCGGAGGCCGCGGCGGTTTTCGAGGACGCCCAGGGGGACCGCCGGGCGGTTTCCCAGGCCCGCCGGGTGGACGGCCGGGGGACGAACCGGAGGGACCGTTTCGCCGACCCTTTGACGGCCCACCGGGAGAGCGGAATTAGGGCGACGGGACGAAATCTCCAGCCGTGAATGGGACCGTCACCTCTGGTACCAGAATGTCGGCCGCGGTTTCTCGGCTGACTAATTCCTCTCTGGCCGGCAGGGGGCGTCTTTTCGGCCGGTTCAAGAGCCGGTCGGGAGATGCGACTTTGGCGGCAGCCGGTGGCCAACGATGATGAACGACGGGACATCTCCAAAATTAAAACGGCCGAGCAGTTCCGGGGCGACCGGTACTTTCGCGCGCCCGCGGATCAAATCGCGACTGCGTCGCTGACTTCATTCAGGATCTCTAGCAAACGGCAGTTCGCCTTGAAACGCCTGGCGGCTCTTTCAATCGAACCGTTGGTCTTGGTGAGCACCAGTGAAAACGGGCTGCCAACGCGCTCCACCGTGTGTTTGACGTCGCAGCCGTGGCGTTGAATCATGGAAACGAGATGACTTCGCAGGTCCTCGCGGGCAGGAAATCGTCCAACGCCATTCGCCGGGTCAGCGAGGAACGCGTTAAGCTGCGCGCAGCTTTTGCAGTTGCAGCCGACTTCCGCCGGGCGCGCCCAGTCGGCGGGCGGGGCGGGCGGAGTGGCCGTTGCGGCTTGCAAGGTCTGCCGCACCGACGCGAGCCATGCCAAAAGCGGTTGAGGAACCTTGCCAAACTCTTTCCGCGACCACGGGATCAGAGTTTTGAGAGCAGGAACCTGACAGACGTCGATGCGAAATTCCTTCGGCAGGCATTCCACGAAATGAATCACTCGCGACAGCTCCTCGTCCCGCCCATACTCCACGAGCGCCTTAAGCAGCAGCGGCAGCGACGATTCCGATACAGAGGGTTTGGTTTCCCTTTCGTCCGACCAATCGGACCGGCGGATAGGAAAGGGGAGGCAAAATCGCTCGACCGCCTTGGCGCACAGTCTGCCTGCCAGGTTTGCGTGCTGTGGGTCGGGCGGTATTTCAAGGCAGAAGTCAGCCAGCCATTCCAGATCGCGAGGCGGAATCTCCGGCCGATCATATGCCACGGCATAGCGTGGCTTCTCGACCGGCTGCTCGGCCATGAGCTGGGTCAATTCCCGATCGAACGTGTTCCAACCAAATTCGCGGCAGGCAGACACTATGAATGCGTTCAGCCGCAAGGTCTCATCGGTCTCGGCTGCTCTACCGAGAAACATCGCGATCGAATCCCGGTCGTTGAGCTTGAGCAAAAGACCTGGAAACGCCCGTTGCGGCATGGTCTGCTCGCGCTCAACATGCCCGTAGCCTCTGTACTGACGTGGCCAGCGGGAGATGATCGCGCGCGCGAATCGGATGCAATCCGCGCGGGCTTCTGCACGGCGATTCTTGGGCGTCTTGGCCAGCTTGGTCACCAGGGATTTCAACAACGGAACGCTGACTTCCGCCCCGCATTTGGCGACGACATCGAAATGATGATCCCGATGCCAGACAAGAATCGCCGAGCGGTGGTACCAGCGGTCGAGCGTATTCCCGGCATTGCCGGTATAGCCTTCAAATTCCTCCGCGGTCGGTTTCCAGTCGTCGATCGGGATCGAGGCAACGACGGCCGTCCGCTCCAGGGCAATCGGACCAAAGGGTTGTTTCTTGCCGGCGAGATCGAAACATTCCTCCGCCTGAAAATCGTCCTCGTAGGTTTCGCCGATCTCGATCGCGCGCCGCGGCCGGTATCGGCGGTAGTAGCTGCGCTCAAGACTCCCGTCGTCCGCGAACTGCGACAAATGGCGCGAGACCTGCGCCAAATGGACGAGGCATTCGGCCTTCTCCGCAGCCGTCACGATCAGGTCGGCCAATTCCCGATCCACACCTTTTAGCAGTTCCGGCGTCAGCCCGCGCTCGGTGTATTGATGCTCGAGTGCGAACACGAGCGGCTGGGCCGGCTGCCGCTCGGTCCAGGACAGAATCGACTGGGTAAGCGCATCCACGGCCGCGGCGGGCCGTTGGGCGGCGACCTGGGATGTGCGCTTCGGTCGCAGGACGAGGTTGTAGGCCAGGCAGAACCGAACGCCGTTGGAGACCTGCTTCACCTCGTGCTCGCAGTCGGCATAAAACGCGGCGTAGCAGGCCCCCTCGCCCTTCGCTGCGCGCTCTAACTTCAATACCTCCTCTTTGCCTCCATGCCGGAC
>JALHPA010000202.1 GCA_022842745.1 Pirellulales bacterium | reverse complement strand
TCCTCTGTTGTGCTCCGCCCAACCCCCTCCCCCACCCCCAGCCCTCGCCCTAAGTCCCCTCAAGCAACCCCAGCCGGACCCCGCCCCCCGCTGGCGTCGCCTCCGCCGAAAAGCGAAAATCCCCTGTCGCTTCCTACTCCCCGGAGTCCCAACCCTGTGCCACGCCCCCTCCTCGCCGGCCTCCGCCGTCTCTTCTTCACCCCCTATGCGCCCGATCCCCACGACGACTCCTACCTCGCCCGCGCTCTCGTCCAAGAATCCTCCACCGCCGAAGTCATCCTCGTCCCCCTCGACGCCGCCGAAAGCCACCGCATCTTCGGCGTCCCCCTCATGCGCAAGGGAATCCAACCCTTCTTCCTGAAAATCGTCAACCGCTCCACCGCCCCCCTCCGCCTTCAATTCCTCCGCTTCGACCCCAAATACTACACCCCTCTCGAAGCCGCCGCCGCCAACCATTTCTCCATCGCCAAACGCCTCGGCGCCTTCGGCCTTTTGGCCTGGGTCTTCCTCCCCCTGCTGGTCTTGCTCCCCTTCAAACTCGTCTCCGCCCGCAGCGCCAATCGCCGCATGGACGACCTCTTCCGCTCCCTCGCGTTTCATCTCCACCCCATCCCCCCCGGCGCGCAATCGGCCGGCTTCATCTTCACCCCCCTTGACCTCGGGGCCCGCATCATTCACGTCTGCCTGCACTCCGCTTCCCCCATCCCCAACGGCGGCGAAGGCTTTTCCGCCGCCGATCTCGAAGCCCCCTCCGACGCCGAATTCACCTTTTCCGTCCCCACCGCAGGCATCGCGGCCGACCACCTGCGCAAAGACCTCGTCGCCCGCGAAGCCGCCGGCCCGCACGTCGACTGCGATGTCGCTGCCCTCGCCGAAAAGCTGCGTCAAATGCCCCCCGCCACCACCAACGCCCGCGGAAACCGCAGCGGCGATCCGGTCAATCTGATCGTCATCGGCGACTTCGAAACCCTGCTCACCGCCTTCGGTCCCCGCTGGGACGAAAGCGAAACCATCACCTTGGCCACCTGTTGGAAAACTGCCCGCGCCTTCCTGCTCGGCATCGAGTATCGCTATTCCCCCGTCAGCCCCCTCTACCTGTTCGGCCGCAGCCAGGACGTCGCACTCCAACGAGCCCGGCAGTCGATCAACGAGCGGCTCCATCTGCGGCTTTGGCTGACCGAGCTCCGGTTCCGCGGCCTGCCGGTTTACGTCGGCCAGGTCAGCCGCGACATCGGCGTCCGCTTCACCTCCAAAACCTGGAACCTCACCACCCACCGCGTCGACCCCGACGTGGACGAAGCCCGCGACTACGTCGTCGAAGACCTGCTCCAAGCGGAGCGCACCGAGGCAGCCGGCTACATCGACGGCGTCGGCGCCTGCAATCCCGCCTCCCCCCGATGCAACCTCACTGGCGACCCCTACTTCACCGACGGCAAGCGCGCATCCATCCTCCTCTCTCGCGCCAGAACCAAGCCCCGCTTCGTCGCCTGGCGCTAAGAGCCAACTAGAGAAAAAATGCCCGAATCGTCCACCTTGCAGCCTCTCGCGGCCCCCTCCAACCGTCGGTTACAATCGATGCTTCCGCGCCCCGCCTACCGCCCATACGACCCAACCGTGCGCGGTACAGCCACCCCCCTCCCCAGGATCCAATCCCCATGCCACTGCCGCGACCGCTCCCCTTGATCTTCGGAATTCTCGCCTTGGCCATCGGCCCTTCCCTTGCGGCGGACAAGGAAGACGCGGATCGGCGGATGCCGCTGGCCGACGGACAACTCGAAATCTCCGCCCCCAAAGGCTGGCAGCGCAAGCAGCCCCGCTCCAATATCGTCGAGCACGAATTCGCGATTCCCGCCGCCAAAGGCGATGCCCAAGACGGCCGGCTCACGGTCATGGCTGCCGGCGGATCCATCGACGCCAATATCGAGCGCTGGATCGGTCAATTCACCCAACCCAAAGCCGGCGAGCCAAAACCAAAGCCCGAAGTCGAGAAGCAAAAGATCGCCGGCCTCGAAGTCCATTTCGTGGACATTGCCGGAACGTACAAAGACTCTCCCGGCGGCCCCTTCGCCGGCGGCAAATCCATCGAACGGCCAGATTACCGCATGCTGGCCGCGATCATCGTCGCCCCGAAAATCGGCAACTACTTCATCAAGCTGTACGGTCCCGAAAAGACCATCCAGGACCAAGAAAAGGGCTTCCGCGAAATGATCGAAGGCCTGAAACGGGAGTCGACCGACAAGTAACGGATCCAATCCCCACGCGTGGCCCGTTTTCCAAGTACCTACTTCCAGAATTGGAGCTTCGCCATGACGATTCGGCTAACCATCCTGCTGCAGGTCGCCCTCTGTATAGTGGTCCTAGGGCTAACGCCCCCGGCGGTCCTAGGGCAAACGCCCCCGGCGGCTCCGCCCCCCCCCACGGCCACTCCTGACGCCCAGGCTCCTTCCGCGGGAAACGGGGACCCAGCAACCTCCTCGCGCGCCAACTTGGAACGCAAGTTCGCTGAAACCATGTCCAACGCTACTCTGGTCGGGCATTTCACCAGCAAAGACGAGGAAGCCAAACTCCCCAAAACCGAGAAGTACACCCTCGGCAAAGTCGCCAAAGTCAAAGACGACCTCTGGCTGTTCGAGGCCCGTATCCAGTACGGAACTCATGATGTCACCCTCCCCCTCACCCTCCGCGTCCTCTGGGCGGGAGATACACCCGTCATCACCCTCGACAAATTCCCCGTCCCCGGTTTCGGCAAGTTCACCTGCCGCGTCATGGTCTTCGACGACCAATACGCAGGCACCTGGGACGGTGGAGACCACGGCGGCCACCTCTTCGGCCGCGTCACCCGACCGGATCCGAAAAAAATCGACCCCCCAGGCCAGAACGCCCCCAAAGAAAACCCGCCGCGCGCCCCAAAAGACTAACACCACCCCACCAGCCTCGGCCCCCCCCTTCGGTCCGAACGGCCTTATCTCGCTCCGCGGGTCGGATTCTTCGTGCCCTCCACGGGCGAGTCGAATCGAGCAACGCTCCCCGACCTGGCCATCTCCGTCGATTCCGTTTCTTCGTCGCTCAAGCCCCCCCCAGTCGGATACAACAATTCCAGAGTATTCAGGAATCGGTCCCAGGGATGATCGGGTACGGACTTCTCCAAATGGCCTTTTAACTCGGTCAACAGCCCAGCCCCTTCCGGCCACCGCACGCTCATCACGTCCGCGCACATCTCAAACAACTGATAAACCCGCGCCCGCGTAACCCCCAGTCGCTTCGCCTGAAACTGCACCCGGGCGGGGTTTCCTCTCAGTCCAATCCGCTCCTCGCACAGCCGGGATACCACCCCTCCCGCATCGACCCGCACCTGCGCAATCAAGGGATCGATCACATGCTCTTTCAAATCCTGAGGGCTGGGATTCCGCCGGTGGTAAATCGTCTCCCGCGCCCACTTTTCGATCGGCAAGATAAACGCCGGCGTCAAACGCATCCGTAAATACTCGTCGACCGGCGTGTCGCGCAACAGTGAATGAACGCCGTAGAACACCTCCAAAATGCTGTTGATCCGCTTCTGTCCGTGCGTCTTCAGTTCGCGAATCTCCGCGATCGTGTAGTCGCAATACGTCGCCAACGGTGTGCGCCAGATTACCGTGGGGAGCCGTTCGAGCGTCGGCGCAAGCCGACCAAGCGGCTCGTGACCAATGCCGAACTTTTGAACGGTATTCCGCCATTCCTCCCACACCAGTTCCGAAATCGTCGCCGGGTCAAAACCCGATGCCAGTTCTTTCGACCCGCCCCCCTTGGAGCCGCTCCCTTTCAACCCGCCTCCCTTGGACCCGCCTTCCTTAGATCCGTTGTGCGACTCGATCGGCACAACCTTCTCCAACCCCGGAGGCTGCTGCTTGGTGGCCCGCGCCAATAACTTGATCAACGAGTTGATCTTTTTCCGCCCAATCCCAGGCGTTTCGGCCAAGTCCTCAAACTTGCTGCCAATCAGCGTCTTAAGCGGCAGCCCCAACAATGCCATCGGCAAACGGCGATCGTTGGGCAATGCCCAGAAGGCCAGCGGCTTCTCAATCCGCTCCGCGTACTGCGGTTGCTGCAATGTCTCGCAAAGCGCGTCAAACGCCGCAGTGAGTCGATGCTCCTCGACCGATCGAACTCTTTTCATCGACCCTCGTCTCCCTGTGGCTCAGTCCCCGCATCGCAGAGCGCAAATGCGGCGCCATGCCCTTGCCTGTCTTGGTTGGTTCCATTCCCTGCGTTCGGTCGCCCGCCTGCTCTACCGTCGCTACCCCTCCTTCTTACCCCTAATCTCCCCGTTGTGAGTAGCCTGAATTAAACTATATCTTTTTTATGGACGTTTGTAACCGTAAATATTACGGGTTGCGGATAAGAAAAAAAAGCGCAATGCTGACGATCCAGGAATAAGATCTTCCCCCCCAGTCGCCGATTCGCTCCCAACCGCTGCGAAGCACGTGCCCTCCACCGCCAAAATCCAGATAAGCGCTCCAAACCCCGCCAAAATCCCCCATCTGACGGTCCAGTTTCCACGTCCCGCGAAACGGTATCCGATCCCCGAAGCGCGCACCCTCATCCTTACGCCTTAAGGTTCTCTACGTAGTTCCCCTGGACTTTGTGCGGTCCATTATGGATCTGGCGCGTGCAAACCAAAAAATCGCCGTCATCGGCGGCGGTCCCTCCGGGTTAGCCGCCCTCAAAAGCCTGCTTTCAGCCGGGTTCGACGCGGAACTCCTGGAGCGCGAGGACGACTTCGGCGGAAACTGGTACTACGGCAAAAAATGCAGCAGCGTCTACCAATCGACGCACCTTATCTCCTCCAAGCGGCTGACGGAATTCACCGACTTCCCCATGCCCGCTCATTGGCCGCATTTTATCTCCCACCGCCAGGCTCTCGAGTACCAGCGAGACTACGCCCGCCATTTCCAACTCTATCGAGCCGCCAGGTTCAATTGCGATGTCCGCCGCGTTTACCGCGGCCAGAACCACTGGATGGTCGAGCTGGCTGCCGGAGACCCCCTCCGCTACCAGACGCTCGTTGTCGCCAACGGACACAACTGTGATCCGCGTCTCCCGAGCTTTCCCGGCCATTTCTCCGGGCTGTCGCTCCATTCCTCGGTGTACAAAACCCCTGAGCCTCTTGTTGGCAAACGGGTCCTCGTCGTCGGCGCTGGAAACTCCGGGTGCGACATCGCCGTCGAGTCCGCCGCGGTGGCTGCCCACACCGCCATCAGCATGCGCCGCGGATATCATTTCGTCCCGAAGTTCCTCCGCGGCAAGCCGATCGACGAGTGCGGAGAACGCCTCCTCCGCTGGCGAATCCCCCTCAGCCTGCGCCGCTTCGTAACCCGGCGGATGGTCAAGCTCGCTCTCGGCGCCCCCCAAGATTTTGGCCTCCCCGCCCCCGATCATCGCCTGTTTGAAACCCACCCCATCGTAAATTCGCAACTGCTGTACGCCGCGGGCCACGGCAGAATCGCGCCCAAGCCAGACGTGGCCGAGCTTTGCGGAAACGAAGTCGCATTCGCGGACGGAACCCGCGAACCCTTCGACGTCATCGTGTACGCCACCGGTTTCAATATTTCGATCCCATTCCTCGACCCCTCCGAGTTGAATTGGATCGGCGGTTCCCCGCGCCTGTTTCTCAACGTGTTCCATCCGCAAGCGGACGACCTGTTCGTGATCGGGTTGATTCAACCCGATAGCGGCCAATGGGGACTTACCGACTTGCAGGGCCAACTTGTCGCCCGATTTCTCTCCGCCGTCCGCGATCATTCGCCGCGAGCCGAGTGGTTCCGCCGCCTCAAGACCCGCGTCGACCAGCCGCTCGGCGGTGGCGTCAAATACGTCAACTCCCCTCGCCACACCCTCGAAGTCGAACACTTCAGCTACCGACGGCGTCTCGAAAAGCTCATCGCTCAATTCCGATAACTTCTCCAAATCGCCAGCCTCCGCTCGGATCCTCCCGTCCTTGCGGTTCCTCCCCGCGACAAGCTCCCCTTTCCCGCGCCAAATCCCGGCTCAA
>JALHPA010000201.1 GCA_022842745.1 Pirellulales bacterium | reverse complement strand
CGTGCGGCTTTCCGAAGGTCACGGACCTCGTTCCCAATTTGACTTCAAAATACAAGCCAATTACCATCATTTGGTCACCTCATCCGGTCGGGACAGCCGGATAACTCTTCGTGTGACCCCTTCCGGCGAAGTCTCGCCGCCAGGTGAAACGCGCATTCTGTCAGTTCAACTGCAAAAATTTTAGCGCTCCGTCCTGCGGTCGATTGGAAGCAGCCTCCAGCTAGTCAGAGTTGCATGTCCGAGGTCCCATCCGTAGGTTGGGTGGCCGGAAAGCCCCAGAATCGCTTATCGCGAGAGCACACCATGAGATCGCTAATCCTTATTGGGCTGATCGGTTCGCTTGCCTGGCCGGCTCGCGCCGACGACGTGGTCTTACAGTGGAACAGCGTCACGCTGGATGCTCTGCGCGTGGGCGATCCCGCGATGCCGGGCCCCTGCTGGGCCACTCGTAACATGGCAATGGTGCATACCGCGGTATTTGACGCGGTGAACTCCGTCGATCGTATCTACCATCCGTACAAGATCAACTTGGTGGCGCCAGCCGGAGCCTCGAAAGAGGCTGCAGCGGCCCAAGCGGCCCACGACGTTCTTTTGAGTCTCTACCCTGGTCAGGCGGCAACCTTCAACGCGGCATTGACCACCTCTCTGGCGGGAATTCCTGAGGGATTGGGCAAGTCGCAAGGAATCTCCGTCGGTTCAGCGGTGGCCGCGGGCATCGTTGGCCTGCGCGCATCGGACCATGCCACGGACCCGACAAATTATTCGCCCACGAACGCGCCAGGACACTGGCAACCGGCGCCGCCGATCGAAGATGTGCCCGCCTTGGGCCCTGGCTGGGGCGCCGTGACGCCATTCTGTTTACCCAGCGGCTCGATGTTTCGTCCCGCCCCTCCTCCCCTTTTGTCGAGCGCAGAATATGCCGCCGCGTTCAACGAGGTGAAATCGCTGGGGGCCAAGAACAGCGTGACGCGGACTCCAGAGCAAACGGAGATCGGCGTCTTTTGGGGCTATGACCGTGCCGGAATGGGAACGCCTCCCGCGTTGTACAATCAAATTGCCCAACAAATCGCCCAACAGGCGGGAAACAGTCTGGAAGAGAACGCCCGGCTATTTGCGCTTATCAATATCGCTCAGGCCGATGCCGGAGTGGCCGCCTGGGAGGCGAAATATGTTTATGACCTGTGGCGGCCGATAATGGCGATTCGTCAAGCTGACAACGACGGCAACCCTCAAACGATCGGCGATCCGACCTGGGAGCCGCTGGGAGCGCCTGGCGGGCCCATTCCCGGTGGGACCATGCCGGACTTCACTCCACCCTTTCCGGCCTACGTTTCGGGGCACGCGACCTTTGGCGCAGCCGCCTTTCGCACAATCGCCAACTATTACGGCGCCGACGACCTCACGGCCCTCTTGAACGGACCCCTGGAAATCCAATCCGATGAGCTACCCGGCGTAACCCGGTCGTTCGATACTCTGAGCGAACTGTCCGAGGAGAATGGTCGCAGCCGGATATACTTGGGCATCCACTGGAATTTTGACGACAACATGGGTCGCGCGCTGGGCAACCAGATTGCCGATTTGACAACCTCCACCATGCTGACTCCAGTGCCGGAACCTGGCACCCTCGCCCTCGGCGGAATCGCGGCCGCAGCGCTGGGCTGGATGGTTGCCAGACGCGGACGGTGTCACGTTCAACGTGTATGCAGCGCGTCCAACAACTGAGCGACATAGTCCCCCACCTCGGCCAGAACTTGCTCCCGCGGTTTGACGTCCGCCGATGCGATCCGCCGCACGATGGCCGAGCCGACAATCAGCCCATCGGCAACCGGCGCCAACAGCCGCACGTGCTCCGGTGAACTGATGCCGAATCCGACACAGATCGGCAAGTGCGTCTGACCGCGTAGCCAGGCCACGTTCTCGACCAAATCATCGGGCAACGATGCTCTTTCTCCGGTGATTCCGGCAACGGATACGTAATAGATAAATCCGGTTGTGGTCTTTGCGATACGGATTGCTCGCTCGCGGGGGGTCGTGGGCGTGACCAGTTGAATCAAGCTAAACTGTCTCTCGCGGCACAACTCGGCAAGGGATTCCGCTTCCTCGACCGGCAGGTCGGGAACGATGGTTCCCGCCAACCCGGCCGCACGAGCATCGTCGACGAATTGTGCTAGTCCATGGCGGTAGATGATCGCGTAGCTGGCCATACTGACTACCGGCGCGGCCAGGGAAGGCAGCGTGCGGCTGGCCATCGCCAGGATATCCGCCAGCTTGATCTTGCGGCCGAGTGCCCGAGTGTACGATGCCTGAATTACCGGACCGTCCGCAATCGGGTCGCTGTAAGGAATCCCCAACTCGCACATGTGGGCGCCGCGTCCGACCATCTCTCTAAGGACGGCCGAGGTGAAATCGAGGTCTGGGTCTCCGGCGGTCACAAACGGCATGAGCGCCTTTTGTCCCGTTGACCGCAATCGCGCGAAGAAACTGTCGAGCATACGACCAGCCGCAGTGCCAGAACTGGAACCGAGTACCACCAACCAACGTTCGCGGGCCAGACAAAAGACTGCGTCAACGGCTCGCTAATAACTCTCGCCGCGCAGACGAGCAATCTCAGCGGCGTCCTTGTCGCCCCGGCCCGACAAGCATATCACAATTACCTCGTCGGGGCGACGAAGCGACGCCAGTTCCATGCCTTTGGCCAGCGCGTGCGAACTTTCCAGCGCCGGAAGGATTCCCTCGGTCCGGGCCACGACGGCAAACGCTTCCAAGGCATCCTCGTCGCGGCAGCAATCGTAGCTTACCCGCCCCGTGTCTTTCCAATAGCTGTGCTCCGGGCCGACCCCGGGATAATCCAACCCCGCGGAAATGGAATGGACATCGCACGTTTGCCCATCCTCGTCCTGCATCACATAACTGAAGCTGCCATGCAAAATACCTGGCGATCCGAACGACAGAGGGGACGCATGGTCTCCAGCCTGCGGAGAGCGCCCTCCCGCTTCAATCCCGATCAATTCGACCTCGGGGTGAGGCACAAACGGGTAAAACATGCCTGCGGCGTTGCTACCCCCTCCGACGCAGGCGACCACTGCATTGGGAAGCTTTCCCAACTGTCGCTGGCACTGCTCCAACGTTTCTCGTCCAATCACCGATTGAAAATCCCGAACAATCCTGGGGAACGGATGGGGTCCGACGACCGATCCCAAGATGTAATGCGTGTTGGCAACGGAGCTCATCCAGTCGCGCATGGCCTCGTTGATCGCGTCGCGGAGCGTCCGCGAGCCGCTCGTGACCGGGCGCACTTCAGCGCCCAAGAGTCGCATGCTGAAGACGTTCGGCTTCTGGCGGCGAATGTCTTCTTCCCCCATGTACACCACGCACTCGAGGCCAAAGCGGGCGCAGGCGGTCGCCGTCGCGACTCCATGTTGCCCGGCGCCGGTTTCGGCGATTACGCGCGGCTTCCCCATCCGCAGCGCTAGCAACGCCTGGCCAAGAGTATTGTTGATTTTGTGCGCGCCGGTGTGGTTGAGATCTTCTCGCTTGAGATAAATTTGCGCTCCTCGACAACGTTCGCTCAGCCGCTGCGCGTGGTACAGGGGCGAAGGCCGCCCCACGTAGTTACGAAGCAAATCGTCGAGTTGAACCTGAAAACCTTTGTCTCCAATCGCAGCATCGTATTCCGACGCCAATTCGTCGAGCGCCTGGGTAAGCGTTTCCGGCACGAAGCGACCGCCAAACCGACCAAACCGACCGGCCCGGTCGGGAACCGCTGAACTCGCAGGCATGAATCGTCTCGCGTGGGACTCGAATGGGCGGTACAGGTCGTCTGAGGTGAGCTAGGCCAGCGTCCATTTGTCAGGACTCTATTTTGGGGGGCTGTCGCAGAGGGTCAAGGGCGAGCCTAACAGCCGTGAAGCTCAACACCCGGACCGGCACTCAGGATGGTCTACGACTCAAAACGGGCCTCAGGCTCAGTCGGACGGGCGATTCCGAACTGCCGAAACACTCATCCCTGCGGGAGCTGCTAAGCCCCGCCCAATCGCCAGCCCCACTTCAAATCGTCTCTGGCCACGTCCTAACCAGATTCTAATCGTTCGACTCCACCTGTCCACCAAGCCAATGGGCACAATGGACATTTCTCGCGCTTGATTTTCTACGGCTGCTTGGGGTAGCGTGGGGGCGCACGCGTTGTACTCGCCCTGTATCGGCAGGCAAGCCCCGAACGCGACAAGCCCACCCTGCCGCTGAACTGTCGCTTCAAAAAGCATTTTCTCCCATCTCGATCGCGGATGCCGCTCAAATACAATCCACCCATGAAACCGATTGCCTACGACCCCTCCGCCGCATTCATTCCCGGTACCGGGATTTCCCAGTCGGACCTGACCGCTCAATTCGAGCGATTGGAAGCAGCGCGGGCAGAAACGCTGGCCGACGCGAAATTGTGGGCGGAGGGGGGCGCCGTTCCGGCCGAAAAACAACCGTTGGACGCCGGATTCATCGCGCTTCCTGAACGATTGCTGAACGAGTATCGCCAGAATCGCCAAACCAGCGAACTCGGACGCATTTTGGCCACCGCCAAGCGGATTCGAGAATCGGTCGACCGGGTGGTGGTGTTGGGAATTGGTGGCTCGTACATGGGAGCGCGGGCACTCATGGAAGCCTGTTGCCATCCCTTTCATAACGAGCTGTCGCGAGGCGACCGAGGAGGCAGGCCCCGCCTCTATTTCGAGGGAAATAACGTTGACAACGATGGCGCGCAGGGGCTGCTGGACGTACTCGGTCGCGGCAAAGCCGTGCGCGATCTTGAAGATCGGTGGGCGATTGTCGTAATCAGTAAGAGCGGCGGCACGTTGGAGACGGCGGCTGCTTTCCGCACTTTTCTGGCGGCCCTGCGCCAATCTTTGCGAGACCGACCTGATTCGTTGTCGGAGTATGTGGTTCCTGTCACCGGGAAGAGTGGGAAGCTCTTCGATCTTAGCAAGGCGCTTGGTTGCCAGGAGATCTTCGATATTCCGGATGGCGTGGGGGGCCGATTTTCGATCTTCACGGCCGTCGGACTCTTGCCGGCGTCCGTCCTGGGGATCGACATCGTCAAGCTGCTGGAAGGAGCCGCCGCGATGAATGAGCGATTTCGCAACGAACCGCCGGCCAGCAATCCAATACTCTCGTTTGTGGGCGTTTGCCACCTTATGGAGCAATTGCGGGGCGCCACGATTCGGGTCCTCTCGACTTGGGGAAAGGGTCTGGAAGCGACTGGACTCTGGTACGATCAATTGCTGTCAGAAAGTCTGGGCAAGCGCGAGCGCGGCGCGACTCCGATTACGGTTGTCAATACTCGGGACCTGCATTCTCGCGGACAGCAGCACCAGGAGGGCCGCCGCGACAAGTTAATTACCAACGTCGTGGTCGATAGCGTACGCCGCGACCGGTTGGCAATCGAGCGCAGCGAACTGGACCAGGACCAGCTCAACGGGCTGGCCGGAAAGACCCTGCCCGAGATCATGGCGGCAGCCATCCGGGGCACGAATCAGGCTTATGCCGACGACCGGCGGCCGACGGCGGACATTCGGCTGCCTGCTCTGGATGAGGGCACTATGGGGCAGCTTTTTCAAATGCTCATGCTGTCCACGGTCGTGGAAGGACGGTTGATCGGTATCAATCCCTATGGCCAGCCGGGCGTGGAAGGCTACAAAAAGCACATGAATGCCAACCTCCGTACTTGAACGACCGCTGTGGAGTCCCAGGCGGATTTTCTGAGCTTCAATTTCCTATCAGGCTTGTCCTATGTTGACGGTTACTTGGCACGGTCACGCCACATGGCTCTTGGACACCGGCGCCCACAAAATCCTGGTGGACCCATTTCTTGATGGCAACCCAGCGGCCAAGATCAAAGCTGGGGATCTGACGGCGGACTTTATCCTGTTGACCCACGGGCACGAGGATCACATCGCCGATGCGGCTTCGATTGCCAAGCGCACCCATGCGCAGGTCTTGTGCAATTGGGAGATTCACCTCTGGTTGCAAAAACAGGGGGTGAGCA
>JALHPA010000200.1:4893-6060 GCA_022842745.1 Pirellulales bacterium | reverse complement strand
GGTGTTCCCAGAAGACGAGGTCGCGGCTGCGGGCATGGCCCCAGTGCATATGGCCCCAAGCGTCGCCGTAGGGGTTGTGCTGGTAGAAGACGTGGTAAATTCCGCGGTGGTGCAAGAGGCCATTGGGGTCGTTCATCCAGCCTGCAGGGGGCAGAAGATGGAAGACGGGACGCTCGGGGTCGCCAACGACGCGGCGGCGGAGGCGGTCGACGCTGGCGGCGGCGCGGGCGAGGAGCTCGGCGCGCTCGTCGAGCTTTTGGAGGGGGCGGTCGCTTTGAACGAGGTGGTCGACGTTAATGTGGCCCCAGCCGCCGGTCTGGCGGTCGAGAATTTCGATCTGGGCCTGTTTTCCCAGGAGGTCGGCAACGTCCCAAGTGTGGGGTTCGAGGGATTCGGTGTCGTTGGGGCCGGTCGATTTGCCGGTGGCAGTGCGGAGAACGCGGCCGTCGACAAGGAGATTGACGCAGGTCTTGCCGGGGTGATGACCGCCGCCGATGAGGAAATGGATTTGTCGGCGGGAGACTTTGAAGGGGGGAGAGAGGAGGGAACCTTGGGAGTCGTCTCCGCCGACGAAAGAATTAACCAGGCCCTCGCCGCGGTAGCCGGCGACGCCCATTTGATTGGGAAGGGTTCCGCGGGCGGGGGCCGCGCCGAAGGCCGTTCCGGCAGCGGTCCAGCCGCCGTAGTCCGGGCCTTCAAAGTCGGCGATAAGCATGTCGGGAGTTTCGGGATCCTCGGCGGCGGAGAGGACGCCTGGGAAAATGACAACAAGAGCTGACAAGTGCAAGGCAAGAGTCAAGTCGCCGAGGGCCTTAGCCAAACGGAAGGGGACAAGGTTGTAACAGTGTCGTAGCGGGGAGAGTCGGTCGAGGAAATAGAGCATGGGATTGGACGAGGCGATTGGGGAGACGGAATGGATCAGAGAATCAAAGATTGGCGGATAGCCGCCAGGAACGAGTGGTTGGTTGCCGGAATCGTTGGACAAGCGTCAGAAAACGGTGGACGGGCGGAGCTGATTGTGGCTGGGTGGGAGGATTGGGGCAAGGCTCGCGGATTGGGGAGTTTTGAGTGGCCAGCATGGGTTGTGGGACGGGATTGACAGTTCAAAACGGCGAGGGCTACAACGAACGGGTCAGGGGTAACGCCAGGCGATGGACGGAACATGGC
>JALHPA010000200.1:2939-4883 GCA_022842745.1 Pirellulales bacterium | reverse complement strand
ACATGGCGAGCGACGACGCGATTCTCGATTTGCAGAGCCAGGTGCAATCGGCGCTGTTGGCCAGCCCGGTCGTGGCGCTGCGAGAGCTACGGGTGGAACGGGCCGAGCACGCGCTGCGACTGCACGGGAGCGTCGCCAGCTTTTACCACAAGCAATTGGCGCAAGAAGTGGTGCGGGCGGCCGTGGGGGAACGGTGCGCCGTGGAGAACGCGATCTCGGTGCGTTAGGGGGTGCAGGCTGTGACCGATCTTGGTTCCCTATCTCCGGCAACCCCTGTCCAGGTACCTGCGCCGATCGATTATGCGGCGCTGGCGGCGCGGGTAAGGCGAGGGATTCGACGGAATACCCATCAAGCGGTGCGGTCGCTGCGGGTGGAGATCGACGCCCAATCGGTCCGGCTGCAGGGCCGGTGCGGGACGTTTTACATCAAGCAACTGGCGCAACAGGCGGCGATGCGGCTGGTGGGCTTCTTGCCGTGCGACAACCAGATCGAGGTGGACTGGTAAGGGGAGGGCTGACGGGGAAGGGGCTGCCTCCCGGCCATGTGCATCCGCAGGTCGAGTTGCCCCCTTCTGGCCGCTGGCCAGTCCCCTTGTGCCATGATGCGGCCGAATGGCACGAGTCTTGGGGCAATCGGGTTGACTGCTCGCGATCCGAGGCAACCGAAAAAAAGGCAAAATAGTGGACGGTCCTTTGGGGAACCGCTATTTTGACCCTCGTTTTGAGCAGTACCTACGAATCACTTCACCATGAGGGAGTGTGTTGTGACGACTGCATCGCAAGCCAATCAAGAGATCCAAGCGCCGCCCGAGGTACGAGACGCTTTGGAGCGGCTCACAACCGAACTAATCGAGGCGGCGGGCGAGAATCTGTTGGGAATCGCGCTGTTCGGCGGTCTGGCTCGCGGAAGCTTCCATCGGGGTTTTAGCGATATCAACCTGGCGGTGTTGCTGGGCGACGCCTCGATAACCCGGTTGGCAGCGATCGCTCCGGCACTGCAAAGAGGATTCCGGGCAACGCGGGCCGAACCGCTGATTCTGACACCGCGCGACCTTGCACAGTTCGCGGATGCGTTTCCGACGAAGCTGCTCGACATGCGAGAGCATCATCGAATGCTGCATGGCCAGGACTTTTTGGACCAGGTCCAAGTATCGCCTGACCATATTCGAATTCGCATCAAGCAGGGGCTGTCGAACTTGCTGTTGCGCTTGCGGCGGCGTTACGTGGCGATCGTGAATGACCCTGCTGCGCTCACGCTGGCATTGGCGCGCGCCGCGCGACCGCTGGCGATTGATTTGGATGGCTTGCTGCGGTTGGCTGGAAGATCCAGGCCAGCCGACAGCCACACGGCAAGCATTTTTGCCGAGGCTGCAAGTGCATTCGGGTTGGACTCGATGGCGCTAGCCCAACTGGCCCTGCTCCGGCACGACCAGACGCCTCCGAATGAGGTAGCGGTTCTGCTCGAACAAGTGCTCGCGGCAATTGCCAAAGCCGTTGACACCGTGGACACGCTGGGGGGCGCGACAAAATGATCAACCCCTTGGATTTGTCCGGACCCGATTTCCTTCTGTTCTACGTATCGCTGCTTGCTGTGGCCGCCGTCACGGCATTCTTCCTGCGATGGTATTTTCGCCAGCCGAGCGACGATCCGCCATTTGGATCTCCTGAGCTAAAACCCTATCAAGTCGCCTATCTGGCGGGAGGGAAATCGAGAGCCATTGACGCTGCGCTGGCGCGCTTGGTGCATGGCGGGACGTTGAGCGTTCAGGGCGATAAGAAATTGTCGATGCGATGCCAACCTGGTCGGGGAAAAGACCCGATTGAAGCTGCCGTGTGCAAGGCCGCCGACCAGGGCGCGACGGTTGCTCAAGTCAGAAGTGCAGCAGGCGAAGCGGCGGACCAGCTACGGGCGCGCTTAACAGACCTCGGCCTTGTACTTTCCGG
>JALHPA010000200.1:0-2929 GCA_022842745.1 Pirellulales bacterium | reverse complement strand
TCCGGGCCCCAAGATTTGATTTCTCGCCTTGGGCCGCTGCTGATTGTCGGTCTGGTGGTCTTATTGGGAATCGCGAAAGCACTCGTGGGATACGATCGAAACAAGCCAATCGGGTTTTTGGTAATTCTCCTGTTTGGTTCCTGTCTTATTCTGTTGTTCCTAGGACGGAGCGCGTTCCGCAGCAGACGAGGCGATGCCGCGCTGCGCCGGCTGGAGATGGATAATGCAGCGCTCAAATCCACCGGGGCGCGGAATCTTTCGGCTTGCAGTCCCGAAGAAGCGGCACTGGCAGTCGGCTTGTTCGGCACAGTCATATTGGCGAGCGGTCCCCTGGCCACGTTACACGCCGCAATGCAGCCACCGTCCTCCGGTGGCTCGGGTTGTTCGTCTTGCGGGGGCGGTGGCGGGTGCGGGGGAGGTTGCGGCGGCGGATGTGGAGGATGTAGCTGATGGGAACCGGCCGGCTTGGATTGTCGCCCGTCGGCGTTGGCTGGCGGCCGGAATTGGCGCTCGCCATTGACCGACACGTGGAGGTGGGCTTTGTGGAAATCGTGGCGGAGGACATTGATCCGTGGGGAGACATTCCGGCGCCGCTAACGCTTCTTCGGCAGCGTGGCATTCCGATTATTCCCCACGGCATCGGTCTCTCGTTGGGTGGGGCCGAGCCGCTCGAAACCGCGCGACTGCGGCACCTGGCGCGGTTAGCCACACTGTTCGATGCGCCGGTGGTGAGCGAGCACGTGGCCTTCGTTCGAGCGGGAGAGCGCGAAGCAGGCCACTTGCTGCCGCTTCCCCGAACCTTCGCCATGTTGGATGTGCTGGTTGAGAATATCCAAATGGCCGCGCAGCACCTACCGACGCCTTTGGCTCTAGAGAACATTGCGACGCTCGTGGAATGGCCGGGCGCGGAAATGGACGAAGCGACTTTTTTAAGCGAAGCGTTGCGACGCAGCGGCGCGCGGTTGTTGTTGGATATCGAAAACGTCTACGCGAACGCTCGCAACCATCGTTTTGCCGCGCTGGATTATCTGGACCGATTGCCCCTGGAGCGGTTGTCATACGTGCATATTGCCGGAGGGGTCGAACGCGGGGGGGTATATCACGACACCCATGCTCATCCGGTAATTCCCGAGGTCCTTGCGTTGCTGGAAGAATTGTGCGCGCGCACGGAAGTTCCTGGCGTGCTGTTGGAGCGGGACGATCAGTTTCCCGGGATTGATGAATTGGCGCAGGAGTTGGAGTCCATCGGCGCCGCGATGCGCCGTGGGGACATGCGTCGCCGCTCAGCCGCATGTGAGTGTTCATGTTGAGCATTGCACAGAGCGAATCGCAACAGCGGGCCGTGCTTCTCCAGCAGCAAGATGCGCTGCTCCGAGCGTTAGTCGATGGCTCTCAGATCCCACGCGGATTCGACGCAGCGCAAGTGGAGATCGCCGCCACTTCCCTGGCTCGAAAGAGACGCCGCGAGGCAGCGAAAGCCTGGCCGACGGTTGTCAGGTGGTTAGGCCGCGATTTCGAGTTGCGGTTTGCGGCGTACGCCCACAACTTTCCATTACCCACCCACGGCGGTCCACTCGCGGACGGTCTGGCGTTTCTAAGTAGCCTGGCTCGCGAGACCCCGCTTCCCGATGACGTGCGCCTGGCGCGATTCGCCGTCGGTCTTCGCTACCGATGGCGATCCCGAGGGTTGCACCTTCGTGTTGGCCCAGCTATCAAAGTGCTCCTATTGCGCCGGCCGATACGTTGGGTGATCGGCGTACGACTGGCCTTTTGTCGGACTGATGCGAACATCAAAATCAAGATCGTGACTGCACCTTGGTCCAAATGTTGATGGGCTGATAACCGCTTATGGCGAGACGGCGTACCAGCGAGGGGGCGTTTGAACGCTAGCGGAGATCGTCGACGAAGCGGAGGAGGCGGGCGTTGAGGAGGCGGAGGTCCGCGCCGAAGACCGAGGTGAAATCTTCTAGCCGGGCCCGGCGGTCGTAAGAAGTGAAGGGGGGCCGCGCGGCGGTTTTCGCCAGGTATTTGGCGTATTCGCGGGGTTGGGTTTCGACCAGGAAGAAGGTCAGGGTCCAGGCTTCGGCGTAGGCGGCGGCGG
Organism: Pirellulales bacterium; assembly: GCA_022842745.1. Lineage (GTDB taxonomy): Bacteria > Planctomycetota > Planctomycetia > Pirellulales > JALHPA01 > JALHPA01. The sequence goes on along the minus strand of JALHPA010000200.1, from coordinate 828 downwards.
GGTCGCGGTCGAACGGCGCGTCGGACGCGAGCAGGTCGACCAGGGCGTCGATTTTGCGCCGGGATTTCAGCCGGCGAAAATCTTCCAGACGCCCGCGATTGATGCGATCCGCCTGGGCGGTGAAGGCGCGCGAATTCCAGACGCCTTGGGCCTCGAACATGGTCCCGAGTCCTTCGGCGACCCAGCGGGGGGGGGCAGCGGCCCGGGAATGGATACCGGTGTTGAAGGCGGTCTGGTGGGAGGCTTCGTGGATCACCGTGGCGGCGTTTTCCCGCCATAGGGCGTCGGTGGCGCGGCCATCGCCAAGGTCGTAGAGCGACACGCGATTGGATCGGGGGGAATAGTAGCCGAGCGTGCCTGCGCTAAGCTGGACCCCGTCGCGCGCGGCATGGTGGAGGAAATCGTCGCGGGTGGCAAAGACGATGGCGGTAAGAGGGAACTGGGGTTGGCGGAGGGTGAATCCGCGGACGCTGAAATAGAGCCAGAAGGAGCGATACATCTCCTCGAAGCGGTCGGCCCAGTGGGCCTTTTGGCCGCGGGGATGGGCGACGAGGAAGTGACCGGTCGGGGTGACTTCGTAAGCCCGGCCCAGCTCGGTCTCCAACTGCGAGCGGAGGACGCCTAGAGGGAGGGGGCGAAAGTCGGGGGCGGTGCGGCGGTAATCGGTCGCGTCTTGGGGGCGGAAATCGACGATGCGGCCGTCGCGGGAGAGGACGATCACCTGTTGTTCGGACCAGGCGAGCGGAGCGCCTTCGAGGCGCTGGCCTTTGACGAGGGCTTGAATCGTGAAGAGAGGGGCGGATTGTGCGCGGGCGCCGAGAGGCAGGC
>JALHPA010000199.1 GCA_022842745.1 Pirellulales bacterium | reverse complement strand
TATCTTTGGCGGCATTATCTTTGGCAGCCTTGTTTCTTGCAGCGCTGTCTTTTGCAGAGCGGGAGTCGGACGGTTGCTGGCGGCCGACACGGAAGTCGGAGGGGGGCTTGGGACCTTCGACGACGGGGACGTCGTGGACCACGGGGCCTCGGCTGAGGACGACGATCACCACCGTGGCCGCGACGGCGACCATGGCCGAAAGAAACGGGCGAGCGAAGGAGCGCTCGCGGGGGAGGACGGTCGGAAGCTCTGGCTGGTGGAGAAGGTTCGACGCCGGAGAAGTGTCGACTGGAGGAGCGTCGCTGGCAAGGGGTAGAGCAGCAGGAGTTGGGGCGGTTGGGGGTGAGGCAGTCGGAGTTGGGACAAACAGTGCTTCGGCTGCCGGCTGAGTGGAAGCGTCGGTTGGAGCGGGAGGTGGAAGGGAGGGCGCTGCGGGGTCTGGACCGATCAGCATGGCGCGCTCGGCACGGCGCAAGACGCGGTCGGAAAAATCCGGCTCCAGGCGCTGTTGGGGGAGGAGTTCCAGGGTGGCGCGGACGGCGCGGAGTTCGTCGAGGAGAATGCGGAGATCGGCGTTGGCCGCGATGCGGTCTTCGATCCAGGCTTGCTCGGAGGGGGTCAATTCGCCGTCGAGGTAGGCGCTAATCAGCGGATCATCGGCCGAGAGGTCGGGGAAGCGACCGTCGTCGTGGTGTTCGTGGCGATGGGGGGGCCGATGTTCCATGTTCGATCTTCGATTCTCGCGGCGGCGCGCCGCTGGGGCAGCTTGCCGTGTCGGGGCAGTCGCCGGTTAACTCACATCCTCGTGCAATACTTCTTTTAGTTGTTCGCGCAGGTCGAGCCGGGCACGATGCAGCCGGCTGCGGACGGTGCCGACGGGAATGTCCAGCATTTCAGCGATGGTTTCATAACAACAACCGTCAATCTCGCGCAAGACCAGCACCGCGCGAAACTCTTCCGCCAGGTTGGCAATCGCCGAGCGGACCTGCTGCACTCTTTCCAAACGGTCCAGCCGATCGGTGGGGCCGTCGCCGCGGGCGAGGGGCTCTTGACCGGCGATCTCGCGTGCCTGGTCGAGGGACCCGGTCGGTTTTTTCCGGCGGCGGCGGCTGATCGCGGCGTTGAACGCGATCCGATACAGCCAGGTGTAAAACGCCGAATCTCGGTGGAACGACGACAGCTTGACGAATGCCTGGACAAAGGCGTCTTGCACCACATCGTAGGCCTCGTCGGCGGAGCCAACGACATGGACCAGGGTGTTGTACAGGCGGTCCTGGTACTTGGTGACCAAGCGTCCAAAGGAGGCGGAGTTGCCTGCCAGGGCTTCGTCAATAAGCTGGGCGTCGTCGATCACAACCGCTCCAACGTGTAGGACGCAAGCAGGCGCGAGAAAGTTCCGATTGGTTCCGAGAAACCGGCCGGAGAGGGCCGCTGTTCCGCAACCCTATCTTGCCGCAGGGGTTAGCGGGTGTCAAACGACCGCGGCGACGGCCGCTGGGAGCGGAAGTGAGGGATTTGAGGGGAGGAAAAGGGGGCTGCCGAGCCAAGCTGGAAGCAGGAACGAAGGGCGGCGGCGTTTGCAGAGAACGTCCGGTCAGAAAAAAACCGGTGAAAGCCAGAGAAATTAGCGGTCGAGGGAGGGCCGGGGCTAGATCTGGTAGTCGAAGGCTGGGTTTTGGCGCTCGTATTCGGCGCGCATTTGCAGCTTGGGTTTTTCGAGGACGACGGTGGTGTGAGGATCGACGGAGCGGGTGAGCCAGACGTTGGAGCCGATTACCGAGTGGTGGCCAATCGTGGTGCGGCCGCCGAGGATGGTGGCGTTGGCGTAGACGACGACATGGTCACCGATGGTGGGGTGGCGTTTTTTGCCGCGGACAAGCTGGCCGTCGCCGTCGAGGTCAAAGCTGATGGCGCCCAAGGTGACGCCCTGGTAGAGCTTGACATGGCTGCCGATGTCGCAAGTCTCGCCGATCACGACGCCGGTGCCGTGGTCGATGAAGAAGTGATCGCCGATGTTCGCGCCGGGGTGGATATCGATTCCGGTGCGGGAATGGGCCCATTCGGTCATCATTCGCGGGATGAAGGGGATATCAAGCTGGTGCAGCACATGGGCGAGGCGAAAGATGGTGATCGCCTCGAGGCCGGGGTAGCAGAAGGTGATTTCGTCGAGGTTTTTGACCGCTGGGTCGCCGGCGTAGGCTGCCTGGACATCCATGGACAGCTCGGCGCGGAGGGCGGGGAGGCGTTCGAGGAACTGAACGGTTTTGGCCTGACCGAGGGCTTCGAAATCGCGGTCGTCTGAACACATTTTGGTGGCGCCGGCGTCGTGTCGGAGGGCGCGGGCGACCTGGGTGGTGAGCTTGTCGTGGAGGCCGTCGACGAGGTCGCCGACGTGGTAGGTGACGTTGCCAAGGTGCAGCCCTTCGCGGCGGCGGAAGCCGGGGTAGAGGATTTCCTTGAGATCCTCGCAGGCGGAGATGATGACTTCGAGATTGGGGAGGGGGCAATGGCCGAGGTGGCTGATGGCGGGGACCTGGCTATAGGTCTCGACGATGCGGCGGGTGAGCTCGGGGAGGGATTCTTTGAGGCGTAGATCGGTGGCCATGAGCAGCGGAGGTTTGAGGAGGGAGTTGCAATGGCAGCGGCTGGGACCGCTTCTGGCCGCGTTCCGGAGAAAAGTGGAGCGCGGCGTTGGGTTAGACCGTCCCAACCGGGATTAGCGGAGGGGACAACACGCGCAGCGACAACACGCGCGGAAACCGAGGCAAAAATTGGGCCAGCGGATCATGAAGGGAACTCCCGTCGTCCAGGCGGCATGCAGGCGCAATCGTAGAGGTGCAAGCCGGGAGAATCAACGCTGCTGGTACTGTAGTCGGCCTGCCGTGGACGGCAAGTTCAGAGAAATCGGAACTGCAGGGAGCGAAACTGCGGCAGGGGGCGGCGGGAGCGGTTCGGCTTAGGTGGCGGCGGGAACCGCGTATTGGGAGGCGAAGCGTGTTAGTTCGTCGAGACCTTGGCGATGGCAGAAATCGCCGAAGGTTTCGTCCGGTTGGCGGGCGGCTTTGAAAAAGGCGAACAGGGGGAGGAGCGTGGGGACGATTTCGTGGAGGGGGACGAGGTCGCGGTAGACGACGTTCAGGCGGTCGCCGAGAAGGCGTCCGCCGATGAGGATGGTGTAGCGGTCGGCGGCTTTGCCGACGAGGCCGATATCGCAGTTGTAGGGACGGGCGCAGCCGTTGGGGCAGCCGGTCATGCGGAGGGTGAAGACATCGCGGGCGAGGCCGAGGCGGGCCAGCTCGACTTCCAGTTGGTCGAGCAAACCGGGGAGGGCGCGTTCGCTCTCGGTGATGGCGAGCCCGCAGGTGGGCCAGGCGACGCAGGCCATCGACCAGCGGCGGACGGCGCTGATTTGCTCGGTGAGCGGAACGTTGTGATCGGTGAGGATGGATTCGAGCGTGGAACGCTGGTCAGGATGCAGATCGGTAAACAGCAGGCTCTGGTGAGCGGTGAGGCGGATGCCGGGCTTAAGCTGGCGGCAGACGACGCGGAGGGCGGTCTTCAAGCGGAGAGAGTCGGTGTCGAGGATGCGGCCGTTTTCAATGTTGAGGCCGTAGAACCAGCGGCCGTCGCCTTGCTCGTGCCAACCCATGTGGTCGTCGAAGCCCGTGACGTCGGCGGGGTGGGGGTCGGAAAGGGGGCGGCCGTAGTATTCCTCGACCTTAGCCTTGAAACGGGGGAGGCCCCATTCGGCGATGAGGTACTTCATGCGGGCCAGCTTGCGGTCGGTGCGGTTGCCGAAGTCGCGTTGGACTTTGACGATGGCGGTCGCGACGTCGAGGACCTGGTCGGGCTGGATGAAGGCCATGCGCTTGGCGACGGCAGGGTAGGTCAACTTGTTGGCGGGAGTAACGCCCATGCCGCCGCCGACGAGGACGTTGTAGCCGGTGATTTGGCCGTTTTCGACGACGGCCATGAAGCCGAGATCGTTGGCGTAAAGGTCGACGCAGTTGTCGTGGGGGAGGCCGATGGCGGTTTTGAACTTGCGCGGGAGGTAGGTGGGGCCGTAGATCGGTTCGACGGGATCGGCGGATGGTGAGGGGGGAGCGCCGTCGGTGGAATGGCTGTGGCCGTTGGGACCGGCCTGGCTGACGAGTTGCTCCTCGCCGGAGGCGTCATCTTTGAGCCAGATTTCGTAGTAGGCGGGAGAGCGGGGACGGAGGTGGTGGGCGATCGAGTCGGCGAGGTCTTGCAGTTGCTGGTGGATGGCATCGCCGTGGTGGGGGGCGGGGCAGCACATGACGTTGCGTTCGACGTCGCCGCAGGCGGCCAGGGTGGTAAGCTTGATGGCATTGATGCGGCGGATCGACTCCCGAAGGCTGTGCTTGGGGACGCCGTGAAGCTGGAGGCCCTGGCGGCTGGTGATGCGGAGGGTGCTATTGCCCAGCTCGTCGCCCAAGTCGATTTCGGCCAGCAACTGCTCGGCGGTGAGTTTGCCGCCGGGGACGCGGGAGCGGACCATGAAGGAGAAGTTTTTGAGGCTCTTCATTCCTTCGCGGGCGGTGCGTTCCTCGCGGTTGTCTTGTTGGTAGGTGCCATGATGCTTGAGAAGCTGGATGCTGGCCTTGCCAAAGAAGGCGTTGCCGTCGACCAACTCGGCGGGAATGGGGCCGCGGAGGTAGTTGCTTTGGGCCTTGAAGTTTTCGACGGGGACGGGTTTTTTGGCGTCGGACATCGTGGGAAGCTGGGGGCGGCAGGAGGATGGCGAAGGGGTTGTGGCCGGCGTTCTGAGGCGGCGAAGGGAATTGTAATGGACTGCTGCCGGGGGATGGAACGGCAGCCCACAAGGCTGGGTAAAGATCGAGGTTAGCCGACGACAACAGGATTCATCGGTCAATGTTCAGTTAGATTAGCACTATTGTTGCCATTTTTTGGCGGATGTCAAATGGGGGAGTTTTGGTCCTGACGTTAGCCTCAGCAAGTTTGGCGGACCAACGACCGAAGAGCGAAGTCTGGAGTGGCCAGCGGCCGGGCGCAAACCGCCGGCGAGGGCTGGCAGGATTCCGACACTCGGAGAAATTAAGGACTCGCTATGGCCGAACCGGGCGCGGTTGGCTTTAGACGCGAGCGGGTCGCTTGACGGTCAGCCCAGCAACGCCAGCGGCGGCAAGGGCGAGCCAAATTGCGGCGGAGGGGGCTTCGGGGATGACGTCGGTCGGCTTTGTCTCGACCAGGAGGCTGACGTTGTCGACGCCAAGATTCAGAAAGAATATGTTGTCGACTTCAGCGAAGCGGATTTTGAAGGTTCCACCGGCGCTGACCAGCGAGGTGATATCGAAGGAGTACTGGGTAAAGTCATGAGGAATGGCGCCGGGGTCGACGCCTAGGTAGAAGTTTTGAAGTACGCCAGCGCTGGTGTCAAAGGGATCGGCGCCGCCGGAGAGCAGGTCGACTCGGGCGTGCTGGTTGTCGAAGAATTGGCCGGTACTTTGATCGATCTCTTGAAATTCGAGGCCCGGGCCGAACACCGGACCAGGAATCGGATTAAAGGGTCTCCTATCCGAATAGTTGTTGACAAACATGCTGAACGAAAGAGTGGCGGATGTGACCCCCGCCGGCACATTGAACGTTTGGGTGAGCGAGTAGGCCCCGGCGCCGGTGGAGTCGGTGACGGCATAGAACGCCCCGCCTGCGCCAGTGGCGGACGTTGTGTTGGAAGATTCTGGAAGCTGGTCGCCCGGCGCCTCTACATACCAATCACCCATGCTGGTGGGTTTAACGTCGGCGTTCCAACCTTGGAACGTACCGGTCTCGAAACCGCCGTTGACGATTAACTGGGTGGCGGCACAGGCTGGCGAGGTACTAAGCTGCGCAGCACACAGCAGCGCGGCGGCCAACAAGGCGCAACCCCAATTCATCCGTCTAACGAGCATGTCCTGGCTCCGGGCAACTTTTACGCAACGACTTCTATGGGTTGTTTGCCGCCGAGAGGCGAATCCTGACAGTCGAGCAAGAAAGTTTTGCGGAAAAATTCGGCTTTTTTTTTCATTGAATCGACATGTTG
>JALHPA010000198.1 GCA_022842745.1 Pirellulales bacterium | reverse complement strand
GTGACGTTCGAGCTGGTGGTGGTGAATTTGTACCCATTTGAAGCGACGGTTGCCCGCCCCGAGGTTTCGGACGGCGAGGCGATCGAGAACATCGATATTGGCGGGCCGAGCCTGATCCGGGGGGCGGCGAAGAATCACCGCTATACGACGATCGTCACCGATGCGGGTCAATACGCGGCGGTATTGGCGGAAATTCAGGCCGGCGGTGGCACTTCGTTGGCGCTGCGGCGGCGGCTGGCGGGGGCGGCCTATGCGCGGACGGCGCGGTACGACCAAGCGATTGCGGCGTATTTTGCCCGGACGGCCGCGGGGGAGGATGCCGTGGGAAGCGAGGAGGCCTCGAAAGGGGCTGACCCACTGCCGCGGCGGTTTCCCTTGGAGCTTGAGAAGATCGGGGGGTTGCGGTACGGCGAAAATCCGCACCAGCCGGCGGCGCTGTACGTTCCGGCCGGGGGTGGCGCCGAGGGGCGATCGCTGGCCCAGGCCAAGCAAATTCACGGCAAGGAACTTTCCTACAATAACCTGCTCGATTTGGACAGCGCGTGGGTCATGGCCCGGCTCTGTCCAGGGCCGGCCGCGGTGGTCGTTAAGCACAATAACCCCTGCGGCGCGGCAGCCGACGCCGATTTGGCAACAGCGATGCGGCGGGCGCTGGACGGGGACCCGGTGAGCGCCTTTGGGTCGGTGATCGCGCTCAATCGGGAGGTGGATGCCGCGACGGCCGAGGTATTGTGCGAGCCAGATCGATTCGTGGAGGCGATCGTGGCTCCGGCGTTTCAACCGGCGGCGGTCGAAGCGCTGACCACCAAACCGAAGTGGAAGGCCAACGTCCGGCTGATGCAAATCGGCGGCGAGGGGCGGGATCCGGCCGAGCCGAGCGAGGCGCCGTTGCAGGTTCGGCAGATCGATGGGGGATATTTGATCCAGCAGGCTGATTTTGAACCGAGCTTGGAACAAGACTGGAAACTCGTCACCGAAACGGCCTGCCCCGAAGCGACCTGGTCGGAGCTGCGGTTTGCGTGGGCAATGGTGCGGCACGTGAAGAGCAACGCCATCGTGGTGGCCAAGGAGCGGTCGCTGATCGGCGTGGGAGCTGGACAGATGTCGCGGGTCGACGCGGTGGAGATCGCGCTGCGAAAGGCCGGGGATCGATGCCGGGGAGCGGTGCTGGCGTCCGATGCGTTTTTTCCGTTCGCGGATTCGATTCACCTGGCGGCGGCGGCGGGAATCGGGGCGATCATTCAGCCGGGCGGCAGCCGGCGGGACGAGGAGGTGATCGCGGCCTGCAACCAGCACAAAATCGCGATGTTGTTCACGGGCCGGCGGCACTTTAAGCATTAGGCGTCGCCAGCGGGTTCGGTCAGGATAAGGGGGTTTTCCGGGGGCGTCGGTTTCGGGTCGGCCAACGAAGATTTGCACCGTTTATGAGCGCTACCGCATCGATCGACTCGCCGTTGGCCCGGGTTCGCACCTGGTGGATCATCCTGCGGATTTGCATCGAAGAGCGGCTGATCTATCGGGGCGACTTCATGCTGGGGACGCTGATGCGGTTTCTGCCGATCGTGACCCAGATTTTCTTGTGGACGGCGGTTTTTTCGGCGGTGCAAGGGCGCGGGGCGAGCGGCGGCGGAACGACCACGATCGCCGGATATGAGAAGGACGAGTTGATCGCCTACTTCTTGTTGACGATGGTGGCGCGGGCGTTTTCCAGCATGCCGGGGTTGGCCTCGGGGATCGCGCGGAGCATTCGGGACGGGTCGATCAAGAAGTACCTGACGCAGCCGGTGGACATGATCGGCTTTTTGTTCCTGTCGCGGGTGGCGCACAAGCTGGTGTACTACACGGTGGCGACGCTCCCTTTTGCGCTGGTGTTTTACCTATGCCGAGACTTTTTTCCGCCGATACCGGGTTGGCAGACCTGGCTGGCGTTCTTAGCGTCGTTGGTCATGGGGTTTGTGTTCGGCTTTTTTCTGGAAGCCTCGATCGGGATGATCGGATTCTGGTTTCTGGAGGTCAGCTCGCTCCTGTTCGTGTACATGCTGTTCAGTTTTTTTCTTTCCGGGCACATGTTTCCGATCGACATGCTGGACGGAGTGACAATCGTGGGGGATACGTCGTGGGGGGACGTGGTCCGGGCGCTGCCGCTGCATTATCTGGCGTATTTTCCGGCGGCGGTGTACTTGGAGAAGATCCAAGGGGACGAACTGGTACGGGGGCTGTGGATCGAGTTGGGGTGGATCTTGGCGCTTGCCGCGCTTTCGTATTGGGCGTTTCGCCGCGGACTGCGCCGCTATAGCGCGTACGGAGGATGAGTCCGTCCATGGATCGAACGGCCAAGACCAGCATGCGACCGAACTACTTCCGCGTATTCGCCGTTTTTGCCCGCAACAGCCTGGTGCGGGATATGACGTTTCGCTCGAACTTCATTATCGAAGCGATTTCGTCGTTGTCGTGGATGTTTATGAATTTGGGGTTTTATTTGTTGGTGTTTGAGTACACCCCCAGCATTGGCCAAGGGACAGGTTGGGGCAAATACGAGTACTTCGTGTTTCTGAGCACGACGATGTTTGTGAACAGCCTGGTGCAAGCGTTTTTCATGCCCAACGTGGAGGAATTCAGCGAGCAAGTTCGCACCGGCGGGTTGGATTTTGCAATGCTTAAGCCGATCGACACGCAGTTTCTGATCTCGCTGGCGAAAATCGATTGGTCGAGCCTGTCGAACTTTGTGTTTGCGCTGGTGTTGTTGGGCGTTTCGCTGTCGCGGATCGTATACACGCCCTCGTTGGGGGCGGCGATTTTGTATCCGCTGTATTTGCTCTGCGGGGTGGCGATTCTGTACAGCCTGATGATCGCCTTGGCCGCCACGAGCGTCTGGCTGGGGCGGAACCAGAACTTGTACGACTTCTGGTTTTACATCACCAATTTCTCGCGCTACCCGATGGAAATCTACCAGGGGCCGATCGGCACTCCGCTGCGGCAGGTGTTTACGTTCGCGATTCCGATTTTGATTGTGGTGAACGTGCCTGCCCGGTTTTTAGCACTGCCGCTGGTGGAGGAGGATTGGCTGCTGGCGGGATATGCGCTCTTGGCCACGGCGGCCAGTCTGGCTGGTTCGCGGTGGATGTTTCTGCGGGCGCTCGACAGCTATCGGAGCGCGAGCAGTTGAGGCGAGCTGCCGCCAAGGGGACGTCAGGCCGCGAGCGTGCGGCTACTGGTCTTTTGGTCATCGCCAGAGTGCGCGGCAGGAACGCTGGAACCCGGGCGCGCCTGATTGCGAGCCAGGAGCCGATCGCAAGCGTCGCACACCTCTTCGGCCGAGATGGCGCGCATGGAGGCGTTGTCCGCGGTGCGGCGAGCGCGGCTGCCGCCGGTGAGAAGCACATTCTGGAGGGCTAGGTGTTGAGGACCGTAGGGCCCATTGCGTTGCGCGCTGACCGGTCCGAACAGGCCCAAGCAGGGAGTTCCCACTGCCGCCGCCAGGTGCAGCGGTCCCGTATCGGCGCCAACGAACAAACAGGACCGCCGAGCCAATTCGCCGAGTTCGCGCAATGAGGTGGGGGGGGCAAGGACCGCGTGGCCACGGCTGCCGCAGACGATCTCGTCGGCCCAGCGGCGTTCTTCGGGACCTGCCCACGCGACGACCGTCGGCAACAGGCGCTTCTGGCCGAGGTACGCGGCAACCTCGGCGAAACGCTGCGGCGGCCAGCGCTTGGAGGCCCAGCCGGCGCCGGGATTGAGCAGGGCGAATTGCCGGTTGAGGGACCGCTCTCGGAGGAAGCGTTCGATGGCTGCCGCGGCGTCTGGCCAGGAGGGCAAATCGAACCGCGCCGGACCGGGATGCAAACCGAGCGGCCCGAGCAGTTCCAGATTCCGATCGATGACGTGAGTTTTTTGCGGGCGGACAAGCTGGTTGTTCAACCAGGGGCTGATTTCGCGGCCGTCTGCCCCGCCGAAGCCGATGCGCCGCCGCGCGCCGGAGAGCCAGGCCACCAGGGCGCTCTTGGTCAGGCCCTGCAAGTCGATCGCCACATCCGGGGCGAGCGACGAAAGCTGCCGGCGCAGTCGCCAGACCGCCGAAGGAGATTTGAGCCATTTGCGGGGCAGGCGGATGATTTGATCGAGGGCCGGATGGCCCTCCAGCAGCTCGGCCGTGCGTCCTTCCACGACCCAAGTAATGTGGGCTTCGGGCGCTTGCTCCCGCAGAGCGCAGAGCACCGGGAGTCCGTGCAGCATGTCGCCAATGGCGCTCAGCCGGACCAACAGGATGCGCGGTCCCGGCCGGATGACGGAGGGGGGAGGAAATGCGTTCAAGGGTATTCGCCCAGCAGGATAGTCGCGGGCGCGATGGAACGAATGCCGCGTTCCTTGCCCGCTGGGGCGTAGGTATAGCGAGCCAAGCGCACCGCCAACAAGATCAATCGGCGCGGGGGATGAGCGGCCGGCCGCGGCCGGCTGTTGGCGACGGACCGGCTGGAAAGGGGGTCGCACCGATGGAGGGCCGGGAATCAGCCTTAAACCACGCCGCACGCGAGGGAATGCGCGAGGCTGGGGGACTCACGCCGGCTGGCGTTGATTGCGGCGCTTTTCAAGGGTGACGCAATTTCCGGTGGGGCTGTACTCGACCCTGGACATGAAGCTGCGCATTAGCATGATGCCGCGGCCGTTGGGAATATCGAGGTTGTCGTCACAGGTACAGTCGGGAACGTCGTCGGGGTTGAACCCCGGGCCTTCGTCGATAACCTCGATCCACAGCCGGTCTACGTCAAGCTGGCAGCGGATTCGCACCTGTTTGGTGTCGTCGTGACGGTTGCCGTGCTTGATGGCATTGACGACGGCCTCTTCGACGGCCAGATGGATGCCGAAAATCTCGTGTTCCGACCAGCCGCCGCCGTGCAAGGCGCTTAGCAAGTCGGAGATGAAGTCCTTGCCGGCGCCGCGAACGCTTGGGATCGTCAGATCCACGGACCAGCAGCCTGTGTCTTTCGACATGATCGAACGCCCTGGTGGGTGCGAAACCGTGTCCCCCCGCGCCGATAGCGCCCGTTTCGGTCGCTACGACCGATGGCCCGGGGCCCGCGGCGATTTCCCCTCGTCCGACAGCCTGTTCCGTTATGGGCGCCCGCCGGTCCTCTTCGGTCGGTCGCCAGGCAATTCTGGCTGTGCTTTGTCCCCCACCGGGCGGGCTGCAGCGAGCAGCGCGCCGGCTGGGCTAAAAGGCGGCCAGCGCGTCGGCCTCGTCGTCCTTGATATCGAACAGTTTGTTTAGCCGGGTGATCGCAAAAACCTCGTAGATCTCCGGCCGAATGTTGCTCAGCTTGAGTTTTCCGTTATGGGCCTTCACCTTCTTGTCCAACGTGATGAGCTTGCCTAAAGCGGCACTGGACAGGAATTCCACATTGAAAAAGTTCAACAGGAGCTTGGCTCGATGGTCTTGCTCTACCAGTTGGAACAACTCTTGTCCCAGTTCCTGGATGTTCAATTCATCGAGGATTTTACGATCGACGAAGCGCACGACGGTTACGTCGCCGACCTCGGAGATCGCCAAGCGGCGAAATGCTGCCATGCAAAAACTCCCTGCTCTGGTCGCCATCTGCCCTCGTGCCAAGTCAAGCACCAGATGGCATATTTACCGCCGATCCGCCACCACCGCTTGCGACGGATGGTCCTAGCGCCTAATCAACCCGACGGCATCTCAATGTGCGGAAACAATCGGCCCATCCAGAGTTGGCTGGACCACTCTTCCGTTTGTTTCAACAGTTCCGTTTGTTTCAACAGGGGCTGTTAGAAGGCCCCAGCGGCGCGGCCGCCAGAGCGAGCTATCAGCCCTAAGTTCCTAGAGGATAATGATATTCGGCCGCGCCCCCCTGTCAAGCCGCCGCCGGGATGGTTGTCAAGCCGCCGCCGGGATGGTTGCCAGGCCGCCGCCGGGATGGTTGCCAGGCCGCTGACGAGTTCTGCTTTTCGCGCCGCCGGGCGGTCCCCAATCGCCCCGGCGGCATTTCTTTGCGATCCCTGCCCGCACCCGGCGCCCACCGGGATGCCGTCCAACCGAAAGCTGCTCA
>JALHPA010000197.1 GCA_022842745.1 Pirellulales bacterium | reverse complement strand
ACGCCACTGGACGTTCGCGCGCGCCTGGCTGTTCGACGCTTTGAATCAGGAACAGCGGCCGGACTTGAGCTGAATTCCAAGAAAATTCATCCGGCGGTGAGCCAATTCGCGCTCCAACGGGGCACTGTAAGGTGTAGCGCGAGAAAGAGCCGGTATGTCAATCCACAAACCAGACGTCCAAACGATTTTCAACGCCGCCGTTGCGTTGCCGTCCGACGAAGAGCGGGCACGCTACCTGGATTCGGTCTGCCAGGACGACGCCGAACTTAAGGCCAGGGCGCAAGCCTTGTTGCGCGCCCACTCGAACGCTGGCAGTTTCCTCGGTGGAAAACCCGCGGATCTGGACCGTACCGAGTGGCAAGCCGGTTCCGAAGGCCCAGGCGTCCAACTTGGGCCGTACAAGCTGCTCGAAGAAATCGGTCAGGGGGGGATGGGCGTGGTTTACATGGCCGAACAGCTGGAACCGGTGCGCCGCAAAGTGGCGCTCAAGATCATCAAGCCGGGGATGGATACTCGGCAAGTGATCGCCCGTTTCGAGGCCGAGCGGCAAGCACTGTCGCTGATGGACCACCCGCATATTGCCAAGGTGCTGGATGCCGGGTCGACCGAGAGCGGCCGCCCGTACTTTGTGATGGAACTGGTGAAAGGGGAACCAATCACCGAGTATTGCGATCGGAGGCAACTGACCCCGCGGCGCCGGCTGGAATTGCTGTTGCCGGTCTGCCAGGCGATTCAGCATGCCCACCAGAAGGGGATTATCCACCGGGACATCAAGCCTTCAAACATTTTAGTGGCGGAGTACGACGAGCAGCCGGTTCCGAAGGTGATCGATTTTGGCGTGGCCAAGGCGGTCGGCCAGGCGCTGACCGAAAAGACCATGTTCACCGGCATCGGCCAGATCGTAGGGACCCTGGAATACATGGCCCCCGAGCAAGCCAAGCTCAATCAACTCGACATCGACACCCGCTGCGACATCTATTCCTTGGGGGTGCTGTTGTATGAGCTGTTGACCGGCGCGACGCCGTTCGACAAGCAGCGGCTGCGATCGGCCGGCATTGACGAAATGCTGCGGATCATTCGCGAGGAAGAGCCTCCCAAGCCCAGCACTCGGCTGTGGGATTCTCGCTTTTCGCTGCCGTCGGTTTCCGCTCAACGCCGGATGGAACCGTCCCGGCTCACCCGGCTGGTGCGCGGCGACTTGGACTGGATCGTGATGAAGGCTCTGGAAAAGGACCGGTCGCGGCGTTACGAGACCGCCATCGGCCTCGCCCAGGACCTGGATCGTTATCTGCACGACCTGGCGGTGGAGGCCTGCCCCCCTTCGGCCGGCTACAGGTTTCGCAAATTCGCCCGGCGCAATCGGGGGACGATCGTCACGGTGGGGCTGATCGCCGTCACGCTGGTGGCGGCGACCGCGGTCAGCGTTTGGCAGGCGGTTCGCGCCACGCAAGCGGAAAACGTAGCTCAGGACCGGCAGCGGCAGTCCGAGGAGAACTTTCAGAAAGCGCGCCAGGTGGTCAACGAGTACTTTACGTTGGTGAGCGAGAGCAAACTTCTCGATGCCCCCGGCCTCCAGCCGCTTCGCAAGGACTTGTTGGAAGCCGCACTGACGTACTATCGCGGGATGCTCGACCAGCACGAAGACGATCCAACCGTCCTGGCCGATCTGGCGTCGTCCGGAATGCGGGTGGGGATCATCTACCACCTCCTCGACCGCAACGACGATTCCCATGCCGCGTTTGAAGCGGCCCTGCCGCTCGTGGAAAGGCTGCACCGGGAACATCCAGACTCGCCGGAATTGTGGCGGCAAATAGCCGGAGTTTTCCTGGCGGCTCGGAGCGTCGACGGCACAAGAATGCCCAAAGATCCCCCCGCCATGGAACGCACTCTGGCGAGAACCCTCTCCGTCTGGGAGATCTTGGCCCGCGAGAATCCCACGATCGATGGTTTTGAAGGCGATATTGCCTTCCTCCGCTTTCTCTCGGGACTTCTGGAAACGGGACGCGCCGCGGCTGGGGATGGGGCTGCCCGAGCGCGTGCGGACGCCCATTACCAGCAAGGGGTCGTGATCTTGGAGCGGTACTTGAGGATCCATCCGCAGTCCATCGGCCACCGCCAGTTGCTGGCCAAGGTTTATGGGAATCTCAGCGCCAATCTGAAGCTCCAAGGTCGGGACGACGACTCCCGCCGAACCCTGGCGCGGAAGAAAGAGTTGGAAAGCGATGCACTCCAACAATCTCCCGACCATTTCCTCAACCGGGCCAGGCGCGTCCGAGCGCTGGTCGACGACGCGGACAGCCTGAAGAAGTCCGACCCGCATCGGGCCGAGCAAAAGTATTTAGAGGCATTAAGCGCAGGTCAGCGGCAAATCTCCGATTTTCCGGCCGCGTCCGAATACCGCATCAACCTGGCTCAAGCCCATTTCAAGCTGGCCGACTTGCTCGCCATCGACCTGCAAAAACCGCTCGAAGCGCAAAAAACAACCCAGCAGGGTGTCGAAGTCCTGGCGACCGCGGATAGCGACTTTCGCACCGACCGATCCGCCCGGCCGAAGTTTGCCTACACCATGCGAGAAACCGCGCGCAAGGTCATTGCACATCCAAAACGCATCGCTGAGGTCGAAAGCCTCCGTCGTCAAGACATTCTGGTTTTTGAGCGACTCTGCCGCGAAGAACCCGAAGATCCATATTGGCTGTTGCAATTCGCCTATGCTTGCCTGGAGCTGGGCGGGGACTTCCTGCAAGCCGATTGTTATCGAGACGCCGAACTCGCCTTCAGTGAAGCAATCCCAGCGCTAGACGCAAGATTGGCGCTCCTGCGGCGTTCGAGCGGCGACGCTGCCGCCGTCGCCATGACCTTGCGGCTTCTCTCGGATACGCACTTTCGGACGGGCCAGGCCCGTTTGAAGCAGCATCAGCTTGAGTTGGCCGACGACGCGATCCGCAAGTCCCTCCAAGTCGGCGATGAATTGATCGCTCAATTTCCTCAAACGGACGTCGATTATCGACTGCTCTCCGCCAACCGTTACAACGATTGGGCGTTCTCCATTCCTGCCGACCAGCGCGCGACGGAAGGCGAGCGGCTGGTTCGCAAAGCCATCGAGATCAAGCAGAGACTGACGAATGAGTTTCCCGACAACTCCCACTTCAAGTACCACCTGGCCCACTCCGTCCTCGGCCTCGGTCTTATTCAGACCGACGCGGGCCAGAAAGCAATGGCGCAGCAGTCGTTCGGCGAAGTGCAACAGCTCCTCTTTGCCGTCTGCGGAGATGCGGCCGAAGTGAAATCGCTCAAGGCGCCCTTGGGGCACGTGCTCTGGAGGCTCGGTGAGGCATGGCTGAACCAGGATCGCCTCCAAAACGCTTGGGAGGTCCAACTCAAAGCGCTCCAACTCTTTGAATCGCTCGCCGCCGCCGAACCCAAAGTACCGTACTTTCGCCAGGAACAAGCCTTCACGCATCGCCATCTCGCCAATGTGGCCGAGCGCGAGGGTCGGGAGCAGGTGGCCGACCAGCACCTCAAGCAGGCCATCCTGTTCTACGATGCCCTGGGGGTCGAATTCCCCGAAAACCGCTTTTATCGCGGGGAATCCGGGTTTTGTTACTGGTTAATCGGCCTGCGGGCCGAACGTGCCGGGCGCTGGTCCGATGCTGCCGCCGCCTTCCGCTCCGCCGGAGACCAGCACGTCTTCCACGCCAACAGTGTCGCCTGGCACCTCGTCAGCTCGGCGGACGCCGCGGGCGAAGCGGCTTCCTTGGGCCGCGAGCTCGCCCAGAGAGCCGTGCAATGGGAAGCAGACAACGGCCAATGCTGGCTCACCCTGGCGGTGGCGCACTACCGCGCCAGCGATTGGAAGGCGGCCCTGGCGGCGATGACCAAAGCGACAGAGCTTCGCAACGGAGGAAACCCCTTCGACGGTTTCTTATTGGCCATGATTCAGTGGCGGTTGGATCAGCGGGACCAGGCCCGCGCCTCCTTCCGCCAAGCGGAAGCTGCGATGGCAACAAACCAACCTAAAGACCAGGCGCTGACCGGTTTTCGCGCGGAAGCGAAGAAGCTGCTCGGCGATTTGGATCAGACGGGCGAATAATGCATGATCTGCACCGTCGAAGGAATGCGGCCCAGCGGGTTGTGGCGAATCAACCTCGCTGTGCCGCCCGCGCGTGTCACGCGCGGGGCAATAACTGGGTAGGAAAGGACGGAAACAAGCCGGTTTTTGGAGATTGAGAACGCGAACCGGCTTTCTGGCGTCCGGTAGAAACGCCTTTTTTGTGGGTCGTGGGTTGAAGAATCGGCTAGCCACGGCCTGACTGCTCCGATTCAAGCGGGTGGACGCGGGCGGCGCTAATTCCGCGCGCCGACCGACCGCCACCGGCTGTATTGGTGGGGCCAAGTGTCATTTCAAACTTGATTCGTTCAACCTTGGAGCACCGCGATGAGTTTTCGACCTTTTAAATCATTGGTGATCGTTCTTGCAATTCTTGGAATCGCCGCCTCGGAGGCGCGCGCCGCCGTCACGTATGCCATGCGCGAGGTAATGAGCGGCCTGGTCACTCCCCGCAAGATGGCGCTTGGTCCGGACGGCGCTCTCTACGTGGCCGAGGCCGGCCGCGGAGGGACAGGGCCGAGCGTGGTTCTCGGCAACGGTGCGACCGCGTTTCTGGGAGACACCAGCGGAGTCAGTCGACTGCTTGGGGGCGTTCAGCAGCGAGTCATCAGCGGACTGCCATCGATTGCCACTGCCGCCGGACTCGACGCCAGCGGCTTGCAGGACATCGCCTTCGATCCCATGGGACAGGCATACGGACTATTCGCCTTCGGTTCGGAAGCCGCCCAGCGCGATAGCAACCTCGGCGCCGTCGGCGCGAATCTCGGTCGGATCGTTAAGTTGCCGCTCTCAGGCCCAGGCGTCATCCAGCCCGTGGCGGATATCGCCGCCCACGAGCAGGCGAACAATCCCGCCGGCGGGGCGCGCGACAGTAACCCGTTTGGTTTCGCCATCACTCCCAACGGAGATTTCGTCGTGGCGGACGCCGGGGCGAACGCCTTTGTGAATGCGACTGCGGCGGGAGTGGTTACGACCCTTGGCGTGCTCGCCGCGCGGCCCAATCCGCTTCCCTTCGGCCCGCCGGTGTTCCAGTCGGTTCCGACGTCGATCGCGATCGGTCCCGATGGGGCCTACTACATCGGCCAGCTAACCGGTTTCCCGTTTCCCCCCGGAGCGGCCAACGTCTATCGCTACGACCCGACCACCGACGCGCTGTCGATCGCCTATTCAGGTTTCACGAACATCATCGACCTGACCTTCGATGCCGACGGAGACCTGCTCGTCTTGCAGCTCACGACCAACGGCCTGGCGTCGTCCATGGGGCCTGGCCCTGGATTGCTGTTGAAGATCGACGCCGACACCGGCGAACGAAGCACCATTGCCAGCGCGGGTCTGATCTTCCCCGGCGGCGTTCTGGCCGCGCCAGACGGCACGATCTACGTCACCAATCGCACGAACACCCCCGACGGGGGCCAAGTGCTGGCCTTCAATGCCGTGCCCGAACCGGCGTCGTGGATGCTGTGGTCGGTGGCGTTGGCCCTAGTCGCCGTCGGGCGGCGGGTCGTCCGTCGTTCCGCGCTTTCTTCGTGAGGCGTTAATTAACTGCCCATCCTCCTGGCCTGTCGTCGGACCCGATTCTTACCCAAAAAATGATGAAAACGTTGTTTCCACCCTTTCTGGCGCGGGTCGCTTCAGCCCTGCTGGCCGTGGCGGCGGTTTGCATAACCGTCCGCCACGCGCCGGCGGATATTTTTGAGTGGGAGTACGTCGATCCGGCGAATCCCAGCCTCGGCAAGCGGCCCAGCGCGACGCTCGTTCCCGATGGCGCCGGCGTTTTCGCGCAGCCGGCGGCCGCGCTGGCCAATCGCAATCTGACAAGGGCCTACCTGATCGGGGCTAACATGGCGGGTTATGCTATCTACGATCCTGCCACCCAGACATCCGCCACAATCCCAGGGGCGGATCTGTCGAATTCCAATCTGACGCAAGCCGACCTCTCAGGGGCCGTATTGTCAGGTG
>JALHPA010000196.1 GCA_022842745.1 Pirellulales bacterium | reverse complement strand
CAGCGCCGCCAATTGGCGAAAATCATCGCCGGCTTTGTGCCATTGTTCCTCGGCCGTGGTTCGCAACGTGGCGGCTTCTTCGCCGCTCGATCGGCTGGCGTTCAATTCAATCTGCTTGGCCCAGGCCACCCTTGCCTGCGCGGATAAGTCGAGCGCGCGATCCGGGCCGAACAACGGTCCGAACATCGAGGCAAGTTTCACACTGCGATCGAATGACTCGCTGGCCAGAAATCGTTGATAGGCCTCGACCAGGCGATCCTGCAACGCCGCCAGCGGGAGCAGAGGATTGTGGTAGGCGTCCGCCGGCCCGGCCGCGGACAGCACCGCTGCATAGACGTCAAACAGCTCCTTATCCCCCCCTAAATCCTCGGTCAGCTTGGCTTCCTCGATCCCCGCCGCGATTCCTTCGTCCGATTCGGCGAATTGCAGTCGCGTGCGGCGGAACTGATCCCGTGCCGCGGCGCCGTCTCCCATCGCCAGGTAGCACTGCCCGATCAAATACATTGATCGGCGCGTGATCCGCTCCCGATCGGTTCCTTTGTTTTGCGCCTGCTGCAGGATTTCGATCGCTTCGCGGTACTTGGCCGACGTTTTGGCCATGGCCGTGGCGGACGAGGCCGGCTCGGACTTTGCCGCGTCGCTCGCCTGCCGCATCATCAATTCGCCCCGCACGATGATCGCTTCGACGCCCGTCTCACCCCCCGTGGGGATCTGCGCCAGTCCCTGTTCGCATTCGTCGAACCGCCCCATCACAAACAGGATCTGGCTGCGTGCCAGCATCATCTGCTGTCGTTCGGTGCTGTTTAACGCCTCGTCGGCCAGGTAGGTTTCGGCATGTTCAAGCGCCCGGTCCAGATCGCGGTTCGGCGCATCGCGATAGGCCAGAGCCAGCAAGCGGCGGATTTCTACCTGACCCTGGGGAAATACCTCAAAGGCGGCCTCGAGCACCGGCCGGCTGGCCTCGACGTTGCCGGACATCAGCAGACTCTTCCCCAGCAAGAACGTCCCCAACCCTTCCCGACCCTCGATATAGCCCTCTTTTCTCGCGTCCTCCAAATACCGCGCGGCCAGACGGAAGTACCGCCGCTGGTCCTGATCCCACAGACGCTCCGCGTCGGCCGCCGCGATCACGCCGAGAATAAAGGATGCCCCGGCGGCATCCTGGTCGGACAACTCCAGGGTCAAGAGCAGTTTGGCTAGCCTCTGCGCTTTTTGCATTGCCCCCGCGTCAAACGCGTTGAGCGCCATGGCCAAGGTGTAACGCGGACCGGACGGTCCGGACGACGGCAGGTCCGGCCGATTCGTCACCAGATAGTACACGGCCGCCGCCAACGCGCCGCCGACCGCCAGCAGGGCCAACAGCCATTTAACCTTGGCCATCGGTTTGCCCCGAGCGCCGCGGCTGCGAGCTTCGCCAGGGCTCGCTTGCGGTGGGGACGAAGGTTTGGCCGGCGGTTTCTCGGCGATCATGGCACTCCGCGGGCATAACTGCCCGCAGCCGCATCAGAAATCCGGACAATCGTCGGGCGGCAGAGGCGCAGCCCTAGGGGAAGCCACAGAAAAGCGGCGAAATGTAGTCCCAAGCGGTGCGCGCTGTCAAGAGAACCCGTCGGGAGAGTCATTGTCGGACCAGGGGTGTTTGGAGCAAGGGCGGGGGTTGGGAATTTTCAAGGGCGATAGTCCACGGCGCGAGCACGCCGGCCGGCCGTCGTGACCACTGGAACTTGCCGTCGGAGGGACGAGAATGTCGGGGAAAGTAGTACCTGGATGGAGATACGGAAATGTGGACTTTGATCGGTTACTTTCCCAAGTTGCGGGTGACACGGAACGGGTGGCAATCGCCGTATCCTGAGTACCCGCAGGCGGAGTTCCCGGCGCCGCTTCCGGTGCAAGAAATATGTAGCGTCAGCAATTGCATTGCTCGAGGTCTGGAATCGTCTGGCGTCGACCCGATTTGGAATCCGTTTGGCGGATTCCATGAGCCGGAGCTGGCGCGGACGATGGCTGCGGTGGAAGGTTGGGAGGATTTTCAGGTACTCGCGTACCGCTTGGCGCCGATCCTGTACCGCGACGGAGCGGTCGAGGAGATTGCAATGCCCGACGTGAAGGCGACCTCCTTCGGGGAGTCATTCGAGCGTCTTGGGTTCGATGCCGTTCAGACAACGGGCCAGACGGGTTTTGGGTGTTCACCACTCTCGTGCAATGGGCAGACCGATAAGGTGCGACTCAATCGATATTGCCTCGTGGATACTGCGGAGGAAGCAGCCGAGCTAGCAAGAAGGTTTTCCATTTCCAAGCCCGAACCCGATCCCTACGGCATAGTCGAAGTCTGGAGGGAAAGGGGCGAGCCCGAAGGATAATGCATTTCTTGACTTCCGACCGTTCGAGGCTCTAGACTCCGAATAGCAGGGGGATTGGCTCAATCCACCTCCGAGGCGAAACAGCGTTACTCGTGGAGCTGCCCTATGCTGTCGATTCTGGGACAAGCGGACCGCCGGGCGGGTTTTTGCGACGGTTTATCCCGACGCGGGTTCTTGCAAATCGGCGGCGCGGCCCTGGGGGGACTGGCGCTGCCGCAGATTCTCGCCCTGGAGGCGAAGGCGGGAATTCGCCAGTCGCACAAGGCGATCATCAATATCTATCTGCCCGGCGGGCCTCCCCATCTCGATATGTGGGACCTGAAGCCGGACGCGCCGGCGGAAATCCGCGGCGAATTCCGGCCGGCCAAGAGCAACGTTCCGGGGATGGAAATCTGCGAGCTATTTCCCCGCATGTCCAAAATGATGGACAAGTTCGCGATTGTGCGCTCGCTGTGCGATTCCGACGGCGACCACGATGGCTACCAGTGCATGACGGGACGGAAGTCGCGGGAACGCGGCCCAAGCGGTGGTTGGCCGTCGGCCGGGGCTTGGGTTTCGCGGCTGGCGGGTCCGGTGGACCGGGCCGTGCCACCGAATATGGCACTCATGTATCGCACCGGAAACCGGACGTGGGGGGAGCCCTACACGGCGGGATTTTTGGGGCCGAACCACAATCCGTTCAACGTCGTGGGGCGGAAGGCGCGGGAGAAGGCCGACCAGATGGTACTCAAGGGGATTACTCTCGAGCGGCTGCGGGACCGCGACGGCTTGCGTAAGTCGCTGGACCGCTTCCGACGGGAGATGGACGTGGCAGCGCGGATGGAAAGCATCGACGCCTACACGGAACAGGCGCTCGGGATCTTAACGGACTCAAAGCTCGGAGACGCGCTGGACCTGTCGAAGGAAGATCCCAAGATCCTGGAACGGTATGGCAAGAGCGACGAGAACTTTCAGCGGGACGGCGCGCCGCGAATGATCGAAAACTTCTGCATCGCCCGCCGGCTGGTGGAGGCGGGGGCCCGGTACGTCGCCTTGAACTACAGCCGCTGGGATTGGCATGGGGGGGACGGCATGAACTTCCCCAGTTCGCGGATCGAGTTCCCTATGCTCGACGCGGGGCTGTCGGCCTTGGTCAGCGATTTGCACGAGCGAGGGTTGGACAAAGACGTGGTGATCGTGGTCTGGGGGGAATTCGGCCGGACCCCCAAAATCAACAACATGAACAGCCGCGACCATTGGCCAAAGGCGAATGCCTGCGTCCTGGCGGGGGGGGGCCTGCGGACGGGGCAGGTGATCGGCTCGACGAACCGCTACGCCGAAGAGCCAAAGACGCGGCCGGTGAAATTCCAGGAGGTGTTCGCGACCCTGTACCACACGATGGGCTTGGACGCGCACCGAGACCGAATCTTCGACGGCGGGGGAACGCCGCGCTACCCGGTCGATTCGGGAATTGAGCCGATTGGGGAGTTGATTTAACGATCGCATCGCGCGTTCGCTCGTCGGTGGGCGGCATCCATTGCGCGGTCCAAAGGAACCTCTGGGAACTGGAACATGCGCAGGACCCGAACCGAGATTTGGTTGTTGACGGCGGCGGCCGTCCTTCTGGCCGCGCTATTGTTAAACGACTCCGCGGGCCAAGCACCGACGGCGCCCTCTCAGCCGAGCAGCGGAATCAAGGAGAAGGCGGATGCCAACGACGAGGCAATTCCGCCAGCGGTGGACGAATATCGGGGGCGAAAGATTGCCCAGACGATGCATTATCTTGGGGCGGACTGGTTGACGCGCGAGAGCCGGGAGCGGGAGGAGGACTGCTCCACGATGCTGGAGGCGCTGGGGATCAAGCCGGGAATGAAAGTTTGCGATCTGGGATGCGGCAACGGGTTCTACACGTTGAAGCTGGCGGAGATGGTGGGGGAAAAAGGGGAGGTCTGGGCGGTCGATATTCAGCAAGAGATGCTCCGCTTGCTGGAGGATCGGGCCAAGAAGCAGGGGGTGAAAAACATCAAGCCGGTTCTGGGGAGCGTGGTCGATCCGCGCCTCCCCGCGGGGAAGATGGACTTGATCTTGTGCGTGGACGTGTACCACGAGTTTTCCCATCCGGCGCCGATGCTCGCGGCGATGCGCAAGGCCCTTTCGCCCGAAGGGCGCGTGGCCTTGGTCGAGTTCCGCCAAGAGGATCCGGAGGTGCCGATCAAGGAGCTGCACAAGATGAGTAAGCGGCAGATTCTCAAGGAGTGGGAGCCGAGCGGCTTCAAGCTGGTGGGCCAATTCGACAAGCTGCCGTGGCAGCATCTGATGTTTTTCTCCCGCGAGGGACCGTAAGGTTTGCGGCGCGAGTCGGCGGCAGCGACCGCCGCGCGAAGGGAAGACCAGGGGAGGCAAGCAGGGATCCCCTACTACCGCTCAAACCTTGGCTTTTTTAGGATAGGGAGGCTCTTGGTGCGCGCGGAGCAGGCGGGAGTCGTTATCCGCAGCGGATCCGCGGCGGCGGCGTGGCGAGGCGTTCATGGCTCATTCGGAATCCAGCTCACACACGCCCAAGGCGCTGGCTGAGCTATTGGGCTACCTGAATTTCTCCTCGGGCGCCAGCGACCCGAAGTTCTTGCGCAATCTGAACGAACTGTTCGATCAAGCGGCGGACGAGTCCCCGGCGCGGGAGGCCTGGCGAGGAGTGTACGAGCGGTTGTGCGCAGGGCTGGCGGAGTTGCGCGCCCATTCGCCGACTTTTGCCGACAGTGCGCAGGCGGCCGCGGTGCTCAAGCTGACGTTCGAGAGCGTGTTGCCTGCGTATCGGGCGCACCACCGCGATTTGCTGTTCCATCAAACGAACGAGGCGCTGTTTCGGCCGTTTTTTATCGGGCGGGTGTTCGAGGCGGTGCTGGCGGAGGGGTCTCCCTGGGACGAGACGGCGCGGATCGTGACCGGGGCGCTGGCGCGGTTGAACGACTACCTGGGGCACCGGCCGGTGGCCGTGCTGAACAACCGCCAGAAGGCGGAGCCTTATGGGCACGAGCGGGTGCGGCCGGTTCCCTTGTACGTGGCGGGGGCCGGGCCGGAGCGCAGCGTTTACGGCAAACTGGCAGCGCGGGCGCTGGCGATTGTGGGGGGGGCCGATTCCGATTTGCTTGCGCAGGCGAGTTTCGATCCTGGGCTGTTGGACGAGCTGGCGTTCGATCCGCGGGCTTACGATTTCAATCACCCCGTCAACAAGCGGCCCAATTACCATTTCGGCCAATGGGATCCCCACCGGATCGACGGGCGGGGACATTACCGCCGATTCGTCGTCCAGCAATCGTTGTTGGAGGCCTTGCTGGAACGGGTGGAGGGGGGAGACGCGGGCCGGCGCGACGAGTTGTTTGAAGAGGCGGCGACCGTGCTGGCCGGAACGATTCTGATGTCCTCGGGAACCAGCGGAAACGGGCCCGACGCGCACGACTCGACGACCTCGCTGGCCACCTTGTTGCCGCGAATCGCCGCCTACCGGGACGCATTTTATCGGGAGTCGCTTGCGCGGCTCTCCGGGGCGCATGGAGACCGGCTACGCGCCGAAGCGGCGGCGCTGCGGCAGCCGTTCGCCGCCGCGCGGCAGCATTTGAACGGAGCGCTGGCGCGGCGGAGGGCGCTGCAAATGCAACATGCCCATCTGGCGATCCAATTCGCCCGGCTGGGGTATCCCGACGCGGCCATGCGGCAGGCGAGCATCGTGCCTGCGGCGT
>JALHPA010000195.1 GCA_022842745.1 Pirellulales bacterium | reverse complement strand
GCCGGCGCAGGCGGCGGCCAGCTCGTCTTCGCCGGATCTCCCGAGGATTTGGCCGCCCATGCCTTGCGCGCCGCCCCTCCCGCCAACGGCCGCGAGCCTTCCTCCCTTCCCGCCCCCCTCCTCCGCTCCCACACCGGCGAGGCCCTGGCCCCCGTTCTCGCGGCCGGGCCGCGGCTGCCGCGCAAGATCTACGACTTCGCCGCCGCCGAACAAGCCCAAAAAGGCGATCTCGACCTCGACGACGTGGGCAAAACCGTCAAAATGCCCTGGGAACTTGACGGCCGCCGCTGGCATACCCACGACCGCGTCGGCCGCAACGGCGAACCCGCCAAATGGGACGGCCAAATCCTCGCCCAAGTCATCGACCGCATCCACGAACTGGGGACCTTCAGCGACACCAACTGGAACGACCGCAGCGTGGTCGAGATCGCCGCCGAGCGCAAAGCCGACGGCTGGTTCCTGCACGCCATCACCGGCGAGCAATGGCTGCTCAAACTCAAATTCCGCTGCGCCAAAGCCACCTTCCGCCGCGACGACCTGGTCGCCCGCCTCGGCCTCAAGCCCTTAAACGATATGCACGACCTCCCCGTCTACGGTCACGAGCCCCGCGTCAAATGCAAAAACATCCGCGGGCCTTGGCAGGAAGTCGAACTGCGGGTCCATTCCCTCCACGAAATCGATCGCCCCGAATTCTGGCAATTCGTCGCCAGCGCCGTCGCCGGCTTCAACCGCTTCACCGATCGCGCCCGCCAGCGTCCCGAAGACGTCATGCCCTGGAAAGTCCTCGGCCAGAAATGGCACTTCTCCCGCAAGGGGTTCCCCCCCGGCCGCAAAATCTACTGGGAGACCGAAGTCCTCGAAGATCTCTGCGAGCTGCTCGCCGCGTCCGCCAACAACGCCCAGTTCCTCTGGAACAACCAGCAGGTCGTGAACGTCCTCGTCACCGGCCAGCGCGAACCCTGGGCCGCCCTCCACACCAAGCGCACCGCCTCCCTCGACCTGACCCTCACCGGCCCCAAAGGGGCGTTCGCCTTCGGAAAAATCGCGGCCCTCGGATCCGATCCGGAATTCGATTCCACCCGCCGCGAATGCGATCTCGTCAAACTCAAATTCCACACCCAAGCCGAAGTCGCCGACCCGCGCCTCTCCGCCTTCCTCCGCGTACATGCCGCCGCCGTCGCCGGCGCGGCCCCCCCCAGCCTCCTCACCGCCGCCGTTCGCTAATACCGCCGATTGTAAACACTGCCGATTGTAAACACTGCCAACCGCTGAATTCCCCCGCCTCCACCGCTCGGAATAATAACCCGTCATGCCCAACGAGTTGCTAGCCCCCAGCTTTCTCTTTCGCTTCGCCCTCCCCTGCCTGCGGATCGAAACCCCCTGGCCGCACGGCGGCCCCCTCGACCAGCGCTACAGCCTCCCCGCGCTCCAATCGCTCGACGACGCCCCCGCCCGCTCCGAAATCCGCGCCGCCTGGAACGATTCCGGCCTCTCCTTTTCCGTCCTCGTGGCAGGCAAGAAACAGGCCCCCTGGTGCCGCGAGAACCGCCTCGAGGAAAGCGACGGTTTCCACCTCTGGCTCGATACCCGCGACACCCACAACATCCACCGCGCCGGCCGCTTCTGCCACCGCTTCGTCTTCCTCCCCACCGGCGGCGGGCCCCGCCTCGACGATCCCGTCGCCGACCAAATGCTCATCAACCGCGCCCGCGAAAACGCCCAGCCCGTCCGCCCAGGCGCCCTCCGCGTCGTCTCCAAAAAACTCCCCGCCGGATACTCCCTCGATTGCCACCTCCCCGCAGGCGCCCTCACCGGCTGGGATCCGGCCGAGCATCCCCGCCTCGGATTCATGTACCTCATCGCCGACCGCGAAATCGGCGAACAATCCCTCGCCTACGGCCGCGAATTCCCCCTCGCCGAAGACCCCAGCGTCTGGTGTACGCTGGAACTGGTCCGATAGCGCCGCGGCATGTCACAGAAATGGGAATCGCTGTTGCGGCGGCGCGACGCGCCATTTCCACCGATATCCAGGCCAGATCCGCACAAATCCCACCCTCCCGCCAGATTTTTCGGCAAATGCCCCCCCATCCGCTTCGCGCTTATGCAACGTCCTGGCCCCCCGCGGCCTCCCAACCGGATCAAGCTCAAATTTTTTAACTATTTCCCCCATTGAGACTTGCATCGATCCGCCCCGCCCCGGCCTGCGCCCGGCCCCTCTTTGGCGCGGCCCTTGCTTTAATGCACATCAGAGTTCGAGCCGTGCGGCTTGAACAGTCAAGCCTGTCACGAAAAGGAGCGACCCCCATGAAAAAGATCGAAGCCATCATCCGCCATTTCAAGCTCGAGGAAGTCAAAGACGCCCTGCACAACAAAGGCGTCCAAGGCATGACCGTCACCGAGGTCCGCGGTTTCGGCCGCCAAAAGGGCCACACCGAAACCTACCGCGGCGCGGAATACGCGGTCGACTTCCTCCCCAAGGTCAAAATCGAAGTCGTCGTCGGCGACAAAGACGCCCAGCCAATCATCGAGACGATCATCAACGCCGCCCGCACCGGCCAAGTCGGCGACGGCAAAATTTTCGTCAGCGAACTCGCCGAAGTCATCCGCATCCGCACCGGCGAAACCGCCCAAGCCGCCGTCTAACCAACACCGTCTAAAGAACGACGTCTAACAATCGCTGGCCGGCGCTAGGAGCGCACCTGCACCGCGCTCCTCCTAGCCCGGCTCAATCGGCCTTCCAAACGGGTCGAAGCCTCCCCAGCTTCGACCCGTTTTCGTTTCGACGCTCGCATCTGCCAATCCCAGGCATCTGCACCCCGATCCCACCGTCCCTATTGATCAGCCTCGACCGTAATCCGCAGGCCGATCGCCTTCGTCACGGCTGCCAACGTCGATAACCACGGATTGCCCCTCGACGACAGCGCGCGATACAGACTCTCGCGCTTGATGCCCGCCTTCTTCGCGACCTTGGCGATCCCCCCTTTCGCTTCCGCGAGATGGCGCAGCGCGATCAACAGCACCTTCGGCTGGTGGGCATCCTCAAGCGCCGCCTTAAGGTACTCCTCCGCGAACCCCGGATTCTCCTTGAGCTCGCGAACGATCGCCTGGTCGTGAGAAATGCTCGCTTTACGTTTCATGTCGTGGTCCTGCGCTGGGTGTCTTTCCAATATTCTTTGGCCCGTTTCACGTCGGCCGTTTGCTTCCGCTTGTCGCCCCCACACAGCAACAGCACACACTTTCGTCCGACCATGGCATAATACACGCGATAGCCAGGCCCCCAGTCGATCCGCAGCTCCCAAACGCCCTCCCCCAGCGGCTTGTTATCGCCAAAGTTCCCCGCTGCCAGCCGATTCAAACGAACCGCGATCTTCGCGGCCGCACGGTCATCGTGCAAACCGGCCAATGTCTACGACATCCTCGCCCTTCAGCACCTTCTGGCCTAGAGCGACGTTCGCACGACCAACACTCAAGTTTTGAACCGACGTGAGCGAGCTTTCCGTGGGACGAATGCCGTCTTAGCCCATTCGTCGCTTCAGCGATGGACTGAAACCGCCGAACACGTGGAGAACCGATTGGCTGGCGTGCAGCCGTTTATTAGAATACACCGTGCCAGCCAGTACCATTAAAAGGAAAGAGGGCACATTTGCGGCTTGCAGATGATACGCGGAAACAACCTTCCAACGAGATGGGTATCAGGAGAGGCGTGCGTGCGTAGCAATATTCCAAACTCAGTGATTGGCGCCGTGGCATCGGTTATTGCGGCTTACTACTACAGTCACTCCACGCTCAACTCGTTGTTTATGGAATCTGGTGCTCCGGGCGACGTACCGCCCGGCAACTGCGAGGCCAAGTGTGCAGCCTGGCTTCGTCGGTGCAACGAAGACCGATCAGTCGACCCGCTTGTAATTCTCGGGCATGTCATCCAGAAGTTTATGGATCAAGAGCCTTCGGATTGGCAACCCGCGATCGAACAAGGACAACGCCGAATCCGTGAAAGCCTTTCAAAGAACCAGCTTGCTTACCAAGTCAATGGCTTTGTCACTCTTGCCGGTGCGAGCCTCGCCGCCAAAACTCTCGCGGATTACCTGAGTTCTGGGGACTTCGCATCCATTGAGGCCGAGTTTGATCGAGCAATCAAGCAGCTCGATCGGGACCCGCATGCAGCCATAACAGCGGCCAGTTCGATAATCGAGGCGCTTTGTAAGACTTACATCGAGACATTCGACCTTGTGACGCCAGCGAGTCAGTCAATTGGGCCGGTATGGCGCGTGGTTCAAGTGCATCTTGGCCTGAACCCGGACTCGACACTTCGGGATGATCAGAAGCGCGTCTTGCAAGGACTTGCATCAATTGTTGACGGTGTCGGTGCATACCGTACGCACATCGGATCCGCCCACGGCCGCGGTCTTAATCCCCCGCAGATCGCTATTCCCGAGGCTCGCCTCGCCGTGAACGCGGCTCATTCTCTGGTTCTTTTCGTCATGGAGTTGTGGCATACAGCGCAGACACCCACCAATTCGTTCCAGCGGACAGCCTTCGGCCGCTGTTGAACTCAGATGTTAGCCAAACGGAGCAACAGGACATTCATCGTTTCAGGGTCACATGAAGAACAATCCTCTGCCACGTCTAGATACTTCGCCAGGTGCCACTGCTGGCTTTGTCCAGCAGTGGCTTCAATGGGGGCGATTTTTGCGTCCAACCCGCTGTAGAGATACCATGCGCGCCATGCAGACACCTCCTGGTCACCGGAAGCCGGTCAAGCACTCCGACGACCCGGGGCACGTCCGGGAGCTCACGTTTTCGTGCTACCACCGATTGCCGCTGCTAACCATCGAGGTCCGGCGAACGATGCTTCGCCGCTCGATCGACGCCGCCGCCAATCGGCAACCGATTGGCGATGGTTGAGTGCCTGCTCGTATGCCGATCCGACGTCCCCGTTGGACATGGCTCTACCGAAGCTCAACCGGGCTCCCGCCGGAGATCTTTGGGTAGCCCGAATCGAGTCGTGAGCCTAATGTCACTGCTGAACAAGCCAGCAGGGGCACCCGGCGCTTCAGTCTTCCGGGGCAAGGCGGCAAGTAGCACAATGGCTGTGGTTGACTGGCGATGCCCGCGACTGAGAATAGAGTTGTCGGTACGGGACCCGCTTCCGTGGGGGGCCGTCGACTGAATCGGTTTTGTTCATTGGCCCAACTTGCGGGGCGCCCCATGAGCTACTTCAGATCGTTTCATTGGATGGCGGTCGTTCTCGGGATTACGGCGACGCATCCCAGCCACGCACAGGAGTCTGGAAAATCCGGTTTGTCGACCAAGACAAATGCCCCATCGATGGACGAACTCCTGCTTTTCTATCCGACGAAATTCCCGCACGGTGATTGGAATCCAAAGGATTTACAGTTCCAGGATGTCTTCTTCGCCGCTAAGGATGGGACGAAATTACACGGATGGTTTTGCCCTGCCCACAATCCACGCGCCGTGGTGCTCTTAGCACATGGAAACGCTGGGCATGTTGCGTCCCGGGCGGCGTGGTTACGGTACTTGCAGACCAAGGCAAAGGTATCCGTATTCATGTTTGATTATCGCGGATACGGGCGCAGCGAGGGCGCCCCGACGGTCGAAGGAGCCATTCAGGATGCGCAGGCCGCTCGGTCGAAACTTTGCGAGCTTGCCGCCGTCAAAGAATCCGAAATGTTTCTTATGGGAGAATCGCTGGGGGGCGCAATCGTCGTACAACTGGCGGCCGACTCACCGCCGCAGGGCCTGATCCTGCAAAGTACGTTTTCGTCGCTTCGCGATGTTGCCAAAGTTCATTATCCCCAGCTATCGTGGCTGGTTCCGGTCAAGAAACTCGACTCGGTGGCGCAAATTGCCCGTTATCGCGGCCCCTTGCTTCAAAGCCACGGAAACCGCGATCGAACGATTCCACTGGCATCCGGGGAAAAACTGTTCAAGGCTGCCAACGAACCAAAACAATTCGTCACAATCGATGCGGCGGATCACAACAATTGGCTGACTGACCAGTATTTGAAACAACTCAATGGGTTCATCACACGTGTCGCGGCTGCCAGCAAATGACCGTCGAATCGAATGA
>JALHPA010000194.1 GCA_022842745.1 Pirellulales bacterium | reverse complement strand
GACTGGCCCGAACGGGGACGACGAGCGCGGTTCTGGCAGCAAAGCGGAGGGAGGAACGGCGTCCGTGGCGCTCGATCGGCCGGGGCGGCTGATTGTGAAGGGCGTGGCGAGGGGGACGAGCGTTTTGTGCCTGACGGAGAGTTTTCACACCGGTTGGCGGGGAGCGATCAACGGGCGGGAGGAGGCGCCGATCCGCGTGAACGGCGATTTTCTCGGCATAGTCGTTGCGGGCGGTCCGTTTGTCGCGGAGTTTTCCTTCCAGCCGGCCAGCGTTTCGATCGGGCGCACGGTCTCGGTTTGTGGACTAGGCTTGCTGGTGGCATTGTTCGGATTGGGGAAACTTGGCCACGGCCGGAGATGCTTAGGGGCAATGCTTACCCGATGGAAACGCGACAAGACCGCCAATGACTAACCAGCCTCGCGCACCGCACGCCGATAGCCGCCCGCCGCTGCCCGACTCATTGATTAGCGTGGTATTGCCGGTGTTCAACGAGGCGGCGGCGCTGGAGACTCTGCTGGCGCGGGTGCGCTCTTCGCTGCTGGAGTGCGGAACGAACGGGGAGATCCTGTTTGTCGACGACGGTTCGACCGACGGGAGCGGAGAGATTCTGGACCGGATGGCGGAGCGGTCGGCGGACGTCAAGGTACTGCATTTGTCGCGGAACTTCGGACACCAGGCGGCGGTGCAGGCGGGACTGAGCCATGCGCGCGGCGACGCGGTGTTGCTGATGGATAGCGATCTGCAGGACGCGCCGGAGGCTTTCGGGCAATTTTTGGAGCAGTGGCAGGCGGGATTCGACGTGGTGTATGCGATCCGGGTGGCGCGGAAGGAGGGGATCGCCAAGCGGTTTCTGTTCGCGGCGTTCCACCGGCTGCTGTCGAGCGTGTCCAGCGTGCGGATTCCGGCGGACGCGGGGAATTTCAGCCTGTTGGATGGGCGGGTGGTGCAGGAGATTTGTTGCCTAGGAGAGCGAGACCGGTATTTGCCGGGCTTGCGATCGTGGGTAGGGTTTCGGCAGATTGGCGTGCCGGTGGAGCGGAACGCGCGGTACGACGATCGGCCGCGGGTGTCACTGGCGGGGCTGACTCGGCTGGCGAAGACGGCGATTTTTGGATTTTCTTCGCTCCCCTTGGCGGTGTTTTACACGATTGGCTACATGGCGCTGTCGTTGTTCATCGGACTGTCGGCGGCGGCCTTGTACTGCCGATTCGTCAGCGGCTCGGCGATTCCTGGGTGGACCTCGCATATACTGAGCGCGAGTTTCTTCGGAGCTCTGAACGCGCTGGGGATCAGCATGTTGGGGGAATACGTGACGCGGATTTATGACCAGGTGCGCGCGCGGCCGCTGTTCGTGATCGACCGGAAGGTGAATTTCGAGCGGCGGATGGAGCCGACGTTGACGTTGAACGCGGATCCGGCGTGGGACGAGACTTATTCGGACCTGTTGCGGGAGTCGGAGGACTTGCTGGGCCTGGCCGACGCCATGAAGGAAGACTCGATTCCGCATGGTGGGACGAGCGAGTTGGACGCCGAGGAAGAACCCCGGTTGCTCAGGCTGCGCAACGAATAGAGCGACGGTCAATCGGAAGCCGGGGCGGGGGCGATGATCGGGCTGCTGGCTCTCTCGACAGCGGGTCCCGGCAGTCCATGCTGATGAGCGCTGGCCTCAATCCGACGGCTGGGATGGATCGCGCTGGGACTCCTCCTGCAGCGCGGCGCCAAGGCGACGTCCCCAGACCAGGTAGTGGAATAAGCCGCCGACGCCAAATATCAAGAGCGGAAGCAGGACCAGTTCCCGCCCGATCAAGATGGCGGGAATTAGCACCGAGGCGGCGATCAAGCAGCCGGAGAGACGGGCAAGCATCCGCGCTGGCGTCGATGGTCTCGGCGGATCGCCGGACAGCGACGGCCGCTCTGGCAATGGAGGGAGGGGGGAGAAGTCGTTCACGCGGCCGGCGTACCGTGGTCGAGGGGAGAGATTGAAGGGTGCACGGATTCAGCTTTCCGCGCGCATGGTGGGGGCCATGGTACAGGCGAAGTCCAGGCGGACGACAAGCTGGTTTTCGCAGGTAACTTTGGCGGACAAATAAAAGGCATCAGCCAGGCGTTCTTTCAGATCGACGCGGATGTCGATTGTTTCCCCGGGACGAACCATTCTTTTGAAGCGCGCGTCGCTCATCCGGGCGACCACGGGGACGACGCCGGGGCCTTCGGGCGTATGGCGGGAGAGGAGGACCGCGCCGGCTTGCAGGGCGGCCTCGCACAGCAAGACGCCCGGCGTGAGGGGGAAGCCCGGATAGTGGCCGGAGTAGAAGTATTCGTCGCCGGTGAAGCGTTTCTTGCAGACGATGTGTTGGTCGCCGCGGTCGACGATCTCGTCGAGCAGCAGGAACGGGGGCCGATGCGGGATGGCGGCGAGGATTTCAGCCAGGATCATGGCGATGTGGGGCGTGCGAGCGACAGGCGAAGGACGGGTGGGGGACGGGCGGGGAACTATGTGCCGGCGGCAATGCTGACCGGGGAGCGGAGGAGGTGGGCGTCGGCGTCGTTGGCGACAATCACGCCGTAGTTGATCGCTCCCAGCCAGCCGGACATGATGATGCCGACGCTGCCGGCGTGGTACAAACCTTCAATTTGCTTGGGGATGTTGCGGCTGACGGCCAGGCCTTCGAATTTGGTGCCGAAGCTGGCGCCTTGGAGATGCTTGGTGTAGTGCTGGAAGGTGAGAGGAGTGGAGGCTTCGGCATGGTCGAGCTTCTGGCGGATGCCTGGCACGTAGCGCTCGAGATCGTCGATTGTCGATTCGACGAGTTCCCGTTTGCTGTGCTCGTATTGCTCGGGAGTGAGATCGGCCCAGTCGCGGTAATTGGCGTTGGTGCTGGAGACGACCAGGCAGCGATCGCTGCCGGGGCGGGTACGGGGATAGTAGAAGGAGTAAGTGCGGCTGGTGATGTCCCTATTCAGCAGGGCCTCGGTGCGGAATAAGGGGGCGGTCGAACTGAACAGCAGGTCGCCACAACTCTCGTCGATCCTCTCGCCGGGATGGAGCGCCATGTAGACCTGGCAACTGGAATTGTTGAGCCGGACGGCGCGGGCCTGGTCGAGGAAATCGGCGTCCCAATGGGATTCGCCGACGAGGTCGAAGATCGTGCTGCGCAAGTTGGAGTTGGAAATCACGGCTCGGGCACGGATCGTGCGGCCGTTGACCGTCACGCCGGCCACGCGGCGCTCCTGGAATGGGACGTGGTGGACGTGGATCTTCTGCACGTCGGATTTGATGCGGACGTCGACGCCGTTTTTGACGAGGTCGTCGTGCATGAGCTTCACCAGGCGGTCGGTGCCGCCGGAAAAGGTGAAGACCCCTTGGGACATGAAATTGGAGAACACGATTCCATAGGAAATGGCCGGATCTTCAAGCGTGGATCCGTTGGCGTAGGTGATCGGCTCCATGAGCAGCCGGATCACGTCTTCGCGGCCAGGAAAGAATCGCTCGAAGAGTTGGCCGGCGGTCGTGGATTGGTCGTCGAAGAAATTCATGCCGCGGGCGGCGTCAAAAAACGCCTGCACTTGCTCGATCGGAACGGCGAATTTTTCGACCAAGAGCCGGGTGAAATCCTGGCGATTGAAAGTGGTGGTGAGCGAGAACATCGGGTTGTCGAAGCGGATGTTCTTCAACTGGACGATCGAATCGGCGATTTCGCTGGTCCAATAGCGGCGGCAGCTTTTGATCATGCCGATGGGGAAGCCGTGCAGCGAGATATCGAAGATGTGGCCGCGCGGGCGTTTGAACCAGGTGGCCATGCCCCCCAGTTTGTAGTGCTGCTCGAGGAGCAGGACGGAGTGCCCGGCGCGGGCCAGGGTGTTGGCGGCGGTCAAACCGGCCAGTCCGCTGCCGATGACGATGCAGTCGTAATAATCGCGGGCGTCTTTGAGAAAGTCCTTAGGCATGCCCATCCAGGTTAGCGGATTCGACCGACCGCGCGGAGGGCGGAAGACTATCGGCTGGCCGGCTGGCCGCCTGGGGCGGGGGACGTCTGGCCGCCTGGGGCGGGGGACGTCTGGCCGCCTGAGGCGGTAGACGCCTCGGGCGGGGAGACGTGGGCAGCGGGTTCGGCCAGGCCCTCGGCACGCGGGGTGGGCTGCCAACGGGCGAAGTACCAGGCGCTGGCCAATAGGAGCAGGGCGCCCCCCAGGGAGAAGGCGTAGGTAAAGGCGCGGAAGAACTCCAAATGGCTGATTTGGGACTGGCCGAAGGCCTTGTAGAGTTGCACGCCGATCGAACCGGAATAGCCGACGGTGTCCGCCAGGTAGATGGCAAAGACCGCGTTTCCGGCGACGCGGGTCGAGGCGACGAGGCGATCGAAGAGGATGGAGTTGTAAGGGACGTAGGCCAGGTACAATCCGAGTCCAACGAGGAGCATCCAGGTGAGCCCCTCGATTCGGCCGGCGTCGAGAAGGAGAGTAGCGATCGACAGCAAGGCCAATCCCCCGGCCATCACCGCGAACGCCGCGAGCAGCCCCCAGCGATTGTTCTGGATGAGGTTCAAGCCGGCCAAAGCGATCAGGACTCCGAGACCAACCCACAATTCCGTGCGGGAGAAAATCGCCCTGTTCTCCTTGCCGTATCCTAGCGCGGAGAGGATCTCCACGCCATAGGTATCGCGATAATCGCGATAGGCGGTCAGAAAGAAGTAGGCGACGAGCAGCAACGCCAGTCCGGGGGCAAACTGCCGGACAAAATTCCAGCGCAGGGAAGCATTCATCGGCCGCCGTTCACTGCGTTCGGCGCGATCGGCTGCCGTGGCGGGCGGGATTTGGTTGAGAATCCAGGTGGCCAAAAGGAAGAGGGGGAGAAACAAGGCTCCGGTGAGGGCCGGCATCCACGATTGGCTGACATTCCAATCCTGAAGCAGGCTGCGCCCCACGTCCTTGACCGCGCCGCTGGCGACGATGAATGAGCTGCTGAGTCCGGCCAGAAGGATTTCGCTGGCGCGCCGGCCTTCCAGGAATCCGACGACCAGGCCCCAAACCATGCCGAGCGGGATGCCATTAAGGAATATGGCGACTACTTTCCAGTTGCTCGGCAGCCAACCGAAGAGGACCAATGCCAATTCGGCGAACGCGATCAGTCCGATCATCATCGGGGCGCGGCGGTCGGGTCTGGCTTCCGAGCAGAATTTGTTACCGAGGAGCTTGGAGAGCGCATAGCCGAAGACCTGGCTGATGGCGAGCGCGGTTTTGAGGTCGAGCTGGGAGCCTAGGAAATAGAGGCCCTTGAATTCCGCCGCGGCGAATGGGCGCCGGAAGGCGTACATGCAGAAATAGGCGGTAAAGGCGGCGAGCATGCCGATGCCGAGGGCAGCCGAGTGGGGCGCCTGCGCCATCCATGCGCGGAGGCCTTTGTCCGGGGATGGCAACATGCGAAGCTCGCTAAATGAACGGAGAAAACGTGACGGCGACGGAGCTGGGAGGCGGAATGAGAGACCGGGCTTCACTCTGGCGCCTTTGTTGGATGCGGCAACGCTCTCCGCGGGCCGAGCCATCATGCCAGAAGCTGATTGATACCGCAATTTGATGAGCGGATTATGAGCGAGTTCGCGCGGGGGTTGGTCAGAGGGTATGCTACGTGCGGATGGGCTGAGCGGTGTGTGGATGGTTCGGCACGTTGCCGGGTGTTGTTCGCGAGTAATTCGCTGGGATGGGAGGTGTCAGCAAGATGCCAGGATTCGACGTGGCGGTGATTGGGGGGGGGATCGTGGGGCTGGCCAATGCTTGGGCGGCGGCGCGGCTGGGGTTGCGGGTGGTGCTGTGCGAGCGGGACCGGGCGGCGCAGGGTGCGTCGGTGCGGAATTTTGGCATGGTGTGGCCGATTGGTCAGACGGCGGGCGAGAATTACGACGCGGCGCTACGGAGCCGGGAGTTGTGGCTGGAAGCGATCGCCGGAGCGGGGCTATGGCACGATCCATGCGGTTCGCTGCATCTGGCCTATCGAGAGGATGAGTGGGGGGTACTGGAGGAATTCGCCGCGGCGTCGCCGGGATTGGGATACCGCTGCGAACTGCTATCGCGGGAGGAGACGCTGAAACGGTCCGC
>JALHPA010000193.1 GCA_022842745.1 Pirellulales bacterium | reverse complement strand
CGCCCGCTGAGCGACGGACTGGCGGCGCTGCCGACGGCCGCGGCGGCGCTGGCGCGCGCCAAGGAGGCGGCGTTTGCGGCGCGGGATCGAATTTTTGAGTTGGACCAGACAAAGGCCGTGACGGAGCAGGCAAGGGTCTTGGCCCAATTGGCGGAAATCGAACGCCAGTTGCTCGATTCACTGGCGGCGGAATCGAAGGACCGCAGCGCGGCTGAATTGGCGAAGGGGGTTGCGGCGTTGCGGAACGCCAAACAGCAAGTTGAAAAGGCGCGGGATACCCAGGAGAAGCTAGCTGCGCGGTCGAAGAGCGACGCCTCGTCCCAGCGGGAAGCTGCGCAGGGGGTTGCGGGACATTTGCAGCGGGCGCTAGAACAGGAGAAGCTGCCGCGGGGGGTGGAGGCGAGCTTGCGCCAGGCGGTGAGCGCGGCGGAGGAGACGGCGCGGACCGCTGAACAAAACACGACCAGCTCCGGCCGCGAAGCGCTAGAAAGCGCGTTGGAACGTGCCTGGGCGGAAACGCAGACCGCCCTCAATGACCTGACCCGGAAGGCGTTGGCGGTGGAGGCGGGGGAACAAGCGCGGGGGGCGGAGCTGCTGGAGCGCGCGGCGGCCAAAGAGCGCGAGATCGGTCAGGCGAGCGGCGCGGCAGCAAAGCAGGATGGTTTAACGTCGCCGATGGCGCGGCAGATGGCCAAGGAACAGAAGGAACTGGGGGAGATCGCCCGGAAAACCGCGCAGGCGTTTGAGGGCGAATCGCCACAGGTTGCCAAGTGGTTGGCCGAGGCGAGCGAGGGGCTGTCGGCGTCAGAAAAGAGTCTCGAGCAAGCGGCGGAGGGAAAGGGGATCGGTACTCCGCGCGAGGTCGCCAGCCAGGTTGCGAACGTGGCGGAGGAGACGGCGAGCCAATTGGAAAAAGCGGCGGCACAATTGCGCCGTCAGGCGGGGGAGACGGCCAACAAGCTAGCGGAGGAGGCGGAACGGCAATTGGCGGATGTTCGGCCGGTACACGAGGGGGTTGAGAAGCTGGCCAGCGGGTTGCCGTTGTCGCTGGAGGAGCGACTTGCGCGGTTGGACCGGGCGGAAGACAAAGCAGCGCAAGCAGCCGCCGAGCAACAGCGAGCGGTGGGAAAAAGCGGGGCGGCCGAAAGGCTAAATTTGCAGCGATCGATTCGCCGGGCGATGCAGCAGCAG
This sequence comes from Pirellulales bacterium, assembly GCA_022842745.1. Taxonomy (GTDB): domain Bacteria; phylum Planctomycetota; class Planctomycetia; order Pirellulales; family JALHPA01; genus JALHPA01. Next base: position 4,904 of record JALHPA010000193.1, on the reverse strand, counting down.
GAGAGGGCGGAGCGGGCGGCCCGAGAATTGGCCAGCGGGCGGGCCGACAGCCCCCACGGGGCGAGCCAGGCTCAACAAGCCGCCGCGGCGACGATCCGCGAAGCCGCCGAGGTGGCGCGGGGGTCGCCAAAAACTGAACCAGCGGCGGCCGGACGATTGGAACAGGCCGCCGGAGCGGCGGAGTCGGCCGCAAAGGAGATCTTGAGCGGCAATCCAAGCGCTGCCGCGCGGGCACGGGGGGAAGTGGAGCGAGGTCTGGCCGAGGCGCTGCGAGAGGTCGAAAACACGGCGAGGCAAACTGCGAGCGAAGGGGGGGGCCGTCCGGACGTGCGAGCACAAGAGCAGGTGACTCAAATGGCGGGCGAGGCCAAGGGACTTGCGTCAGCGGATGCTCCGCGAGCGGCGGCCACGCTGGAGGAGGCGGCGGCGTCATCGGCGGCGGCGGTGGGCGGCGGGGCGAAAGGCGCGAAGAAGGAAGCAACGAACCCGGCCGGTGAATCGACTGCCAAGTCACTGGAGACCGCGATCGACCAGATCCGGCAGGCCAAGGCGGATCTAGCCCAGGAACAAAGTCGGCGACTGGCGGACCGTGCCGAGACGGTGGGTGAATCGGCGAGAAAAAGCGGAGCCGTGGATGCGCATGCGAATGCCGCATTACGTGACGCGGAACGGGCGGCACGCGGGGCGGCGGAGGGCAAGAACTCCGCACAGGCGATCGATCGGGCCGTGGAGGTACGGCAGGCAGTGGACCGCGCGGCGACCTCGTTGACAGCGCGGAAAGAGCGGATCGAGTTGGACAAGGCGATCGCCGAGTCGATGGCCCGATTGGCGCGGGAACAGGAGGCCGCAAGGCAGGAGATCGTGCGCACTGCTGGGGCGATCGACCGCATGGCGGAGGGAACGCAGGGCCAAGCCGATGGTGAACAGGGGCAGTCCGATGGCCGGCAGCAAATGGCGAGCGAAATGCGATCGGCACAGCAGGCGTTTGCAAGCGCCCAGGCGGCGACCGGGCAAGGGGCGGAACAAATTTCCGGGCAACAGAGGGTTGCGAATCCACCTTTGCGGGAGGCGATGGATATGGCTTCGAAGTTGCCTTTTGGATCGGCTGGGTCGCCTAGTTTGCTGTCGGATGCGGGTGAGAGTCAGTCTTCGAGTTCGCCGGGCGAAGGGGCGGACAGTTCGGGTGACGCAGCGAACAGTCGGGCATCGGGTACGGCTGCGCAAGCGGGGAGATCGAACCGCAGTGGCGCGAACGATTCTGCGACCGGGCTAGGGCAGGGGTTTGTGCCGTCGACGCCCGAAGTGACCGCCTCTTTGATCGCCGGGCCAAAGGCCAGCGCCACGGCGGCCGAAGCGATGGGACAAGCAGGGTCTGGCCAAACGGCGGGTCAGTCTTCAGGGGAGGCGGCAAGCGCCGACGGACAACAGGCAGGGGCGTCGAAGGGATCTGACGGACAAGGCAAGGCAGCGTCCGAGGGTGGAAAAAGCGGCGCCGCTACCGCCGGCACACCCGGCAATCCGGGGAGTTCACAGGCGGATGGGGGCAAACCCGCGGCAACACCGGCCGGGCGCAAGGCGGGCAGCTCCGCGGAGGGGTCCGCTGGCCCGTTAGGGGGGGCGAAGGAACGAGCATGGTTCGCCAAATTGCCGCCGGAGTTGCGGGCCTCGATGCGGAGCGGCGGAAAGGGGCGGCCTCCGCGAGGTTACGAGGAGCGCCTGCGACGGTATTTTGATAGCGCGGAGTAACGGGAGACAGCGGATGAGAGAGGCTTGGCCGACCTGGATCGACTGGTTGGCGCTGTGCGCGTTCCTCGGCGGCCTGGCGGGGATCTTGCTGGCGGGGCACGCTCTGCTGGTGCTGGACGTACGGCGGTACTTGCGGTCGTTGCGCCGCTCGCTGGTGGTGGTTCGCAACCACCTACCGCGGATTCCGAAATGGGCTCGCATGCAGACGCCGCGGTGCCTCGTGTCGTTGGGCCTGCGGCTGCCTTGCGGCGAGGCGGAAATCCTGGCGGCCTATCGGCGCAAGGTCAAAAAACTGCATCCGGATCGGGGAGGGGATCAGAAACGATTTCTGCAATTGCAGAAGGATTTTGAGGAAGCGCTGGCGATGGTGCGGAGACCGCCTGCGCCGGAAGTTGAAAATCCGGTTGGATGAGGATTGGCGACGATTGCCCCGAGGCAAGTGTGGGCGTGGGCCGCGAGCATGCTTACCATTCCACCGTTTCCAAGGGCGGGGTACGCGCATGGCCGGCGCGGCTTTCTTCTACCGCGGCGCGGAGGATGCTGCCTGCGCGGTCGATCTGCTCGGCGTTGACGTCGAGATGGGTGACGGCGCGGATGAGATCCTGGCCGGTGGCGAGCATCAGCACACCCATCGACTTGAGGCGGGTGGTCAAATCGACGGCCGGGCCGAGAGTGGGATTCAGGCGGAAGATGACGATATTGGTATCCACCTGCGGCGGATTTAGGGCGAGGCCGTCGATGTCGCGGATGACGTCGGCCAGGCGGCGGGCGTTGGCATGGTCTTCGGACAAGCGATCGACATGATGATCGAGGGCGTAGTCCGCGGCGGCGGCGAGGACGCCCCCTTGGCGCATCGCTCCGCCGAACAGTTTACGGTGGCGGCGGGCAAGCTGGATGAGATCGCGCGGGCCGGCCAGAGCGGAGCCGACGGGCGCGCCGAGACCCTTGCTGAAGCAGACGCTGACCGTGTCGAAGTGATGGGACCATTCGGCGGCGGAGACCCCGGTGGCCACGACGGCGTTGAAGAGCCGCGCGCCGTCGAGGTGAGTGCGGAGCGAGTTGGCGCGCGCCCACTGGCAGATCGCGGCGACGTTTTCCAGGGGCTGGATTCGCCCCCCCCCGCGGTTGTGGGTGTTTTCGAGGCAGATCAGGCGGGTTTGCACCAGGTGGTCGTTGAATGGGCGGATCAGGCCGTGGATCTGCTCGGGGCGGAGGACGCCGAAGTCGCCATCCACGCAGCGGGCCACCACTCCGGACAACTGGGCGAAAGCGCCTTGCTCGTAGTTGTAAATGTGGCAGCCGGATTCGCAGATGAATTCGTCCCCGGGGCCGCAGTGCAAGCGGACCCCGATTTGATTGGACATGCTGCCGGAGGGGACAAACAGGGCCGCCTCCTTGCCGAGCCATTCCGCCACGCGGTCCTGCAGCCGGTTGATGCTGGGGTCGTCGCCGAAGACGTCGTCGCCGACTGGGGCCTGGGCCATGGCTTGGCGCATGGCGGGGGTGGGCTGGGTGACGGTATCGCTGCGGAGGTCGATATAGGCCATAGGTTTCGCCCGTAGGTCCGGTGGGGCTTTCAGAGGAGCGGGGTCAGCGGCAGAATGGAGGCTCGTTTCATTGAACCTATCCCGGGGAGGCGTGTCTACCGGGGAATGGCGGGTCGCGACCTGTTCCGCCGACAATGCGGCCTGAAGGATTGGGCGCACGGCCCCAGGGTCCGAAGCGGCGGAATACTCCTAACGCACTGAGTTTCATACCAACTCCATGACGAGAGAATCGCGGACGCTGGGAATACGCCGGATCGATACCCGGCGGGAGGACGTTCGCGCGGCGATCGCGGACCTGCGCGAGCGATTGAGCCCGCGGGGGGACATCGTGAGCGAGGCGGGGAGGCGGCGGACGATCGAGGTATTTGGAGAGCCGCTTGCCCCGCAGCAAGTGGTGGAACGGATTTGCCGCGACGTGCGGGAGCAGGGGCTGGCGGCTGTGTTGGACTATTCCGCGAGGATCGACGGAGCGCGGCTGACGGCGGAAGAGTTGCGCGTTCCGGCGGAGGAGCTGCAAGCGGCGCACCGGGCCGCCGAGCCGGAGTTCTTGGCGGCGGTGCGGCGGATTCGGGATCGCATCCTGCGGTTCCAGATGGCGTTAGTTCCCAAGGGGGTGCGGCTGGAGGTTCCGGAGGGAGGGGGCACCCTGGAGCAGCGATATCTGCCGCTGCGGCGGGTGGGAGTGTGCGTGCCGGGGGGGGCGGCGGCATATCCCTCGACGGTCCTCATGACGGTCGTGCCGGCTCAAGCGGCGGGGGTGCGGGAGTTGGCGGTCGTGGCGCCGCCAACGCCGTTCGGGGCGTACAACCGGGACGTGTTGGCCACCTGCCACGAATTGGGAGTGGGCGAGGTGTATCGATTGGGGGGGGCACAGGGGGTGGCGGCGCTGGCGTATGGCGTGGAGGGGATTCGCCAGGTCGACAAAATCGTGGGGCCGGGAAATCTGTTCGTGGCGCTGGCGAAACGACACGTGTACGGCGAAGTGGACATCGATTCGATCGCCGGCCCGAGCGAAATTGTGGTGTTGGCGGACGACACGACGCGCGCGGACTTCACAGCGGCGGACTTGATCGCGCAGGCGGAGCACGCTCCCGGTTCGGCGGTGCTGATCGCCTGGAGCGAACGACTATTGGACGACGTGCAGCGAGAATTGACGCTACAGTTGGCGGGATTGGAGCGGGGAGATCTGGCCCGCCAATGCCTGGAGGACTTTGGAGCGTTTATCCTGGTGCGGGACGCGGAGGAGGGGTGCCAGTTGGCGGACGAACTGGCGGCGGAGCATTTGCACATTGCCACCGCGAACGCGGAGGGGCTGTTGGCGAAGATCGAGCACGCCGGGGCGGTGTTTCTGGGCCCGTTTAGCCCGGTGGCGCTGGGGGATTACGCGGCGGGGCCGTCGCATGTATTGCCGACCGGGGGGACGGCGCGGTGGGCCAGCGGTTTGTCGGCGGCGGATTTCGTGCGGGGGAACAGCGTGATTGCGTTTACCGAGCGCGGATTGCAGGATGTGGCCGACGACATCCGGGCGCTGGCCAATAAGGAGGGGCTGACCGCGCACCGGGAGAGCGTGGATCGGCGGCTGGCGGGCGACCGTGGTGAAGGAGGTCCTTC
>JALHPA010000192.1 GCA_022842745.1 Pirellulales bacterium | reverse complement strand
TATACCGGCCGGCAGGCGCTTGAGAACCGGCTGGTGGACCAGTTGGGAACGCTGGACGACGCCGTGGCCGAGGCCAAGAAGCTGGCTGGCGTGCCGGCGGACGAAGCCGTCGAGCGACTCATCCTGCCCGAGCCGCGGAGCATTTTTGAGGAGCTGTTTGGCGGTGCGGCGATCGAGATGCGGGCGACGGTCTTTGGCGGGAGCATGAACGGCGGAGTATCTGGCCAAGCGGTGGCGGGTTTGGTGCGGGCATTGGAAGAAACGGACCAGATGCTGCGGTTGTTTCGCGATCCGGCCGTCACGGTGATGCCTTTTCGCGTCCGGATCCGATAGTTTTTGACCCGCGCCCTAGGATTGAATGGCTGTATTGAAGGCGTTGCTGACCGACTATGCGTGGCCCGATCTGGAGATCGAGCGACGTCTATTGGGCCAGGCCGGCATCGAGCTGGTCTTGGCGGAGCGGACCGATGCGCCGGCGTTGGCGGAGCTGGCGGCGGACGCGGACGCGATTATGACCAACTGGGCCCGCGTGCCGCAGGCCGTTCTGGCCGCCGCCAAGCGCTGCCGGATTGTTTGCCGCCTGGGGATCGGGCTAGACAACATCGATGTGGAGGCCGCCACCCGGCTGGGAATTCCGGTGACCAATGTGCCGGATTATTGCCTGGTCGAGGTGGCCGAACATGCGCTCGCACTGATGTTGTCGCTGGCGCGCAAGGTGGCTTATTACCACCACGAGACGAAGGGCGGAAAGTACGCATTACAGTCCGGCCCGATTCTGCGACGAATCGAAGGGCAGACTTTGGGCATCGTCGGCCTGGGGAACATCGGGCGGAAGCTTGCGGAAAAGGCCCTGCCGCTGGGGCTGCGGGTGTTGGCCAGCGGCCGCAGTCGGCGCAACGCGCCGCCGGGCATCGAATGGACCGAGTTGGAACCACTGCTCGAGCAAAGCGATTACGTCTCGCTCCACTTGCCGCTGACCGCGGAGACGAAGCAAATCATGAATCGCGCGAGGTTGGCGCAGATGAAGGCTTCAGCGTATCTGATCAACACCGCGCGCGGCGGATTGATCGACGGCGAAGCGCTTTCCGAGGCGCTTGCCAAGGGACGGCTGGCCGGCGCCGCGCTTGACGTTCAGGATCCCGAGCCTCCCGACTTGAAGCGGATGCCCTATTGCGATCCACGAGTCATCGTCACTCCGCACGCGGCGTTTGTATCGCAAGAATCGTTGGAGAACCTGCGGAGCAGGGTGGCTCGGCAGGTGATCGATCGGTTGGGCGGGCGGCAACCGGAGCACGTGGTCAATGGGGTGACGTGATAGCCGGCTGAGGGGCCAGCCTTAGTCCCCGTGGCCACAGTGTTCGCATTCCGGGCCGCCAGCCATCATGGGTTCGTGCTCGACCGGCATTCTGCGAATTGAGCGGGTTTCTCCCTGGCAATTGCCACAGGGATCGGGCGTCGGGGGATGGCTGTACCAGTCGCCATAGTAGCGTTCGCCGCAACCATTACCCTGGTAGCACGTGAAGGCCCCTCGGTCCCCTGGAACGCAGCAGTCGTCGCAAAGCACCCGGCGGAAGATGCAGCCGTTGGCGGCCGAAGTGGCCAGCAATAGGACCACTGCCAGAAACTGGCGCGTATTCATAAGCTATTCCCTCCCTTAGACTTCCCTTTCCCGCGGTTGTCGCTCGTTCGACCGGCGGCGCGTTGGCCGGGCGGGACGAAGTCTATGGGTGTATCGGAATGCGAAACTGGTAAAATCGAGAAAATCGTCACGACCGGCGCCTGCGAAGCCTCCGGGAATGGCGAGTTTCCCTTGAGTTTTGAGACCTTGGAGCCTGCAATGACGCCAGCTTTGCCGATTGTCGGACTGAACCACATTGGCCTCATGACACGGCGGCTGGAGCAAAGCCGTCGATTCTATGGCCAAGTGCTCGGATTTCGCGAGGTGGAGCGACCGAAGTTTGAATTCGCCGGGGCCTGGCTGGTGCATGGCCCGTTGATGTTGCATTTGATTGAGAACGATCGGGCAGGCGACCCAGAAAGAGAAATCCAGACCCGCGGCAACCATTTGGCCCTGCACAGCGACGATCTGGAGCGGGTGGCCGCGCTGCTCGACGAGCACCGAGTGCCTTACCGGAAGAATGAAATCAAGGACAAGGGGATTCGGCAGGTTTTCTTCCAGGATCCCGACGGGCATCACATCGAGATAGGAACTTATCCTTCGACCCCGCCGTTCTTGGACATGGCCGCGATCGACCGGATCGAACTGCTGTGAACTGCACGTCCGTTAGCGTGGCCGGCCGATACGGATCGGTTCAACCGCTCTTTTCGATCTTGGCCCAGGTGTCGCGCAGCGTAACCGTGCGGTTGAATACCAGGCGCCCGGGCAGGGAATCGCGAGTATCGACGCAGAAGTATCCGTTGCGTTCGAATTGAAAGCGGTCGCCGGGTTTCGAGTGCGCCAGGCTGGGCTCCAGTTGGGCGGATTTCAGCACCTCCAGGCTGTTGGGGTTCAGCGTGGCTTTGTAATCCACTCCTTCCGGCACGTCGCTGGGATCCGGCTGAGAAAACAAGTGCTCATAGAGCCGGACTTCCGCCTGGACCGCATGCTGCGCGCTGACCCAATGTATGGTTCCCTTGACCTTGCGGTCGGCGGAGGGGAGACCGCTTTTTGTTTGCGGGTCGTAGGTGCAGCGGACTTCACGGATTTCGCCGGTGGACTGGTCCTCGACCACGCCGGTGCATTTTACGATGTAAGCCGCCCGCAGACGGACCTCGGCCCCCGGAGTGAGGCGGTGGAATTTTTTGGGTGGAACCTCGCGGAAATCGTCCTGTTCGATGAACAGCTCGCGGGAGAACGGGACGAGCCGCACGCCTGCGGAGGGATCCTCGGGATTGTTGATGGCTTCGAGTTCTTCGACTTGCCCGGCAGGATAGTTTTCGATTACCAGTTTCAACGGTCGCAACACGGCCATGGCGCGGGGCGCCGTGCGGTTCAGGTCTTCACGCACCGCCCCCTCCAAAACCGCGACATCGATTGTGCTGTTGAACTTGGCGACGCCGATCCGATCGCAGAACGCGCGGATCGATTCGGGGGTGTAGCCGCGCCGCCGCAGTCCGCCGATCGTGGGCATTCGCGGATCGTCCCAGCCGGAGACGAATCCGCCCTGAACCAGCTCCAACAATCGGCGCTTGCTCATGACGGTGTAGGTCAGGTTGAGCCGGGCAAACTCGATTTGGCGGGGGTGATAGATGTCGAGCGCGTCGAGGAACCAATCGTAGAGCGGGCGATGGTTTTCGAATTCCAGCGTGCAGATGGAGTGCGTGATTTGTTCGAGCGAATCGCTCTGGCCGTGGGTGTAGTCGTACATTGGATAGATACACCAGGCGTTTCCCGTGCGGTGGTGCTCGGCATGGAGGATGCGATATAGCACTGGATCGCGCAGGTTAAGATTGGGGGACGCCATGTCGATCTTGGCGCGAAGCGTCCGGGCGCCATCGGAAAACTCCCCTTCCCGCATGCGGGCAAACAGGGCCAGGTTTTCGGCCACCGGGCGGTCCCGGTAGGGGCTGTTCTTGCCTGGCTGGGTCAAGGTTCCCCGGTGAGCGCGGATTTCATCGGCCGATAGGTCGCAGACGTAGGCTTTGCCGGCTTCGATGAGCTGGATTGCCCAGGCATAGAGTTGGGGGAAATAGTCCGAGGCGTAGTAAAGTCCATCCCACTCAAACCCAAGCCAACGGACGTCGTTCATGATCGAATCGACGTATTCGACCTCTTCCTTGGTGGGGTTCGTGTCGTCAAAACGGAGATTGCACTGGCCGCCATATTTTTTGGCCAGACCGAAATTCAGGCAGATGCTTTTGGCGTGGCCAATGTGCAGATAGCCATTAGGCTCGGGGGGGAATCGAGTGTGGACTCGGCCCCCGTAACGACCCGTGCGGCCGTCCTCTTCAATCGCTTCTTCGATGAAATTCCGGGGTCTCGGTGCTTCGATGGTCATCAATTCCGACCTGCTCTCAAGTTCGATGGGGAAAGGAGGCGGGTATGGCCTTCCTGTGTGGCCGGTTTTGGCTGCTGCCGTTTCCTGCCTCTCCGTAAGCGCCTCAGCATAGTTTTCCGCCGTCGAGCGAAAATTCGCAAGTGGGGTCGAGCAGTTCCCGAGAGCGATGTGCCGCCACCGGAGTGCGCTTCGCGCAAGCAAAATCCCCTCCCTGCATTCTGGGAAGGCAGGGAAGGGATCGGATGAAACAGACTCTTCGGGTACGCCGCCTTCAAGAGGCGTTACCGGCCTGCACCAATGGCGCCACCGATTGCAGCGCCGATATTGCCGGCACGGCCGCCCCCGACCGCGGAGCCGATTGCGCCGCCGATGTTGGCGCCTTGCCAAGCACCCCGGTTACCGCCGTAACCGCCCCAGCCTCCACCGTACCCCCCGCCCCAACCGCCGCCGTAACCACCGCCCCATCGCCCGCCGTAGCCTGGGTTATAGCCGCGGTAACCCGTACCGTATCGGTAGGGATAGTTTCCATAGTAGCCACCGTAAAAACCGCCCCGGTTATATCGGTTTCCGTAATATGGAGACGAATTGTAGTAGCCGCTGCCACTATAGTACGTGGTGGAAGGCGAATAGTAGCTGGTCGCGGGCTGAGAATAGGTATACGCGTAGGTGTTTGCGTCATACGGATCCCAACTCGAACCGTTCCAGATCACCCAGCTATTGCTTGGCGTCCAGTACCACCACTGGTTGTTATGCCAGCGATAACGCCAGCGGTTGTTGTCACTAGCGCCGGCGAACGAGTCGCTTCCCTGGCCGCTGGAGAATCCCCCTTGGCGGTCGTCAAAACGATCCGCGCGGCGGTCTTGGCGGTCATCAAAACGTTCTTGACGTAGATCCGCCCGGTCTGATTGTCGATCCAATCGGTCCTGATCCAGGTTGCGGTCAAAGCCTGCGCCAACTCCGCCTTGGCCTTGGATTCCAGTCCCTTGAAGCGTTCCGCTACCTCGGGCCGTGCCCGTGGCGTCTGTCGCTGCTCCACTCCCAAAGGGAGTATCTAATCCAGCCCGACCAGCACCTTGAGCCGCCCCCTGCTGGGTTGCGAATCCTTGGTCGCCGCTGGCGCGATCCGTAATGCCTTCACCTGAGAGCCGCTGACCGCCGAGCGCCCCGCTAGTCCGAGCGGCCCCCGAACCGGAACCTCCTACAGCAGCACCTGTCGCGCCCCCTCCGGTAGCGCCTGCGCCGCTGGTACCGATGCTTCCACTACCTGCCGCGCCGACGCCTGCGCCGGAGTTTGCCGCGCCGCTGGCTGATCCACTGACGCCACCGGTCCCCGTCGCGCCGGATGCCGATCCGCTCGCGGCGCCGCTACTTCCTGCGCCGCCACCGCCACTGCCTGCACCGCCGCCTCCCCCGCCGCCCGATTGAGCGAATGTGGTTGCCGTTCCGAGCGCCAGCGCTAGCGCCAAGCACATCTTCTTCCAAGAGACTCTCATGACTCTACCTCCACTCACAATAAAAGGTATCCGCGAATCCAACGTCTGGATTCGGCGTTTGATAAGCCAAAATCCTTGCACATTGCGTGCCTTGTCGTTTCCCGGTAAACCGCAAGAACATAGGACAGGCGGACGGCCATCGACCGTGGAGTGCCCGTTGGCATGCAATCTGCATAGCAAGCTGCGTACCTAAGGAGACGCTGAAAATGAAAATGTCTATTGTGCGGTGCGCGGTCGGGGTTAGTCTTGTCACGACTTGTCTACTCTCGCGTCCGACTTTTGGCGCCGATCCGGCGGCGAGTCCCGATGAAACGAAGCTTCCCCGTAATCGACTGGGAGAATTGTTATTAGAGGAAGTAGAACCAGCGGCCCAATGGTTGAAGCGTCCCGTCTTCGACTCCGCGGGAACAAAACTGGGGGACGTCGTCGATTTGGCAATCGATCTGGACGAGGGTATTGTGGCGCTCGTTCTGGTCTCGAAAGCATCAGACCAAGAGAAGGTGATTGGGCTGCCGCCGGTACTGCTGAAAGTTGCGGACGATCGATGGACGGTCGATGCGGAGCGGGTTGCGTTGCAGAAGGCGCCAGCGATTGAAACAGCGGAGAAGATGCC
>JALHPA010000191.1 GCA_022842745.1 Pirellulales bacterium | reverse complement strand
ACCAACCCGACGTTGCGTCGCTTCTGGTCGAGGTCGAGCTGCCGCACGTCGATTCCATCGAGCAGGATGCGGCCGGCGGTCGGGTCATAAAATCGCGGCAAAAGGCTCATCATCGTGCTCTTGCCAGCTCCCGTGGCGCCGACCAGTGCGACCACCTGCCCCGGCCGGACCGCAAAGTCGATTTCGGCGAGCACGGCGCGGTCCGGACGGTATCCAAACGAAACTCGCTCAAATCGCACAGCCCCCTTGGCTCGGGAAAGCGGCAGGGGATCGGCCGGCGAACGCACCTCGAGGGGCGCGTCGAGAATTTCAAACACCCGCTCGGCGCCCGTCAAGCTGGCCTGGATGCTGTTGGCGATATTCGTGACCTGGCCCACTTGATTGGCGAACTGTTGGAGCAGATTCGCAAACACGAACAGACCCGCCCCCAGAGGCAACTCTCCCACCGCGGCCAGGTATCCTCCATAGCCCAACAGCACCACCATATTGAGTTGGGTCAGAAACCCCATCGCCGGCTGGAAGAGCGCGATGCGCTGAAAGATGCTCGATTTCTGCTCGAGCGCCTGCTGATTGGCGGCGGTGAATTTTGCGATCTGCTCTTCCGCCAGCCCGCAAGCCTTGACGACGTGCATTCCCTGGATATTCTCCGACAGGATCAGCACCAACCGGTCGACCAACTTGCTGTTTTCGGCGTAGGCCGGACGCACCGAGCGGGAAAACCACGCCGCCCCGATCCACAGCAGCGGAGTCGTCGCCAGGCAGGCCGCAGTCAGGCCGACGTGTACGCTGAGCATGTATCCCACGAACACGGCCAACGACAAGAGCACCGTCAATACTTGGATGAGGACGCCGTCGATGAACATCCGCACGGCCTGCACGTCACCGGCCACGCGGTTGATGATCGATCCGCTCTGATTCGCGTCGAAGAATCGAAAGCTCAACCGCTGCAACTTGTCGTAAACGTCGGTGCGCAGTTGCAGGACAATTTGCCGCTGGGTGACCTTGGAGAGAGTAATCGCCGCTCGATACCGCAGCGCTGCGTGGAGCACGGCCACCAGCAGCGTTACCGCCGCAATAAACGTGATCGTCGACATCGGCGACCAACGCTCCGGCGGTTCCCAGCCCCAAGGCCACATCGGCGCAGGGCTGCCTGGATCGATCGCCTGGCGAATCGTGTCGATTCCCAGCCCCGTGAAGCTAAGCGAACCCAGCCCCAACAGTACCAGCCCGGCCTGCTGCGCGAGAATTTGCAGGCAACCCGCGCGAAACCGCCACGCCAGCAGCAATAGCCGGCGGATCAGCGCCCAATTGGATGGCCCACTCGAACTGCTCAACGTTGCTCCACTCCGCGCCAGGCTCCGCCGGAATAACCATGCCCGCCAAGGCGAGCTCGGCCCTCCAGGTCTCCAAACCCACGCTCGCATCCCGGCTTGCGGACATTGTCCGGGCTGAGCGGGAGAACCCTATTCTTGGCCAGTCACCAAAAAATTCAACCGCCGCATTTTTGCGGGGCGGATATTGGACGCCAGGACGGACCTGGCCGCAAGTCCGATTTTCCGCCCCGATAGCCCTGGCTTAGCGGGATTTCGCCGGTTCTCCGAGCCAGAATTTCTTTCTCGATAAGGACTCGGAATGCAATAGTCTGATCTAGCGTTGGGTTGTGACCGGCGGTACACTTCGCCCGCTTTTCTGGGCCGGTTCCCTCACCCAGGCCGCTATGATTCGGTGGTCCTCCAATCGTCGTGTTGTTGCGGTTTTTCTCGCCGCGGCGGTGCTGCTTGCGCCGTCCGGCGGCTGCGTTCAGCGGCGGTTGACGCTGCGAAGCAATCCCTCGGGGGCGCGCGTTTACGTCGGGGATCAGGAGATCGGCACGACTCCCGTGTCGACCGACTTCGTCTACTATGGCACGCGGAAGATCCGCCTTGTCAAAGATGGATATGAAACGCTGGTCGTCAACCAGCCGATCCCGGCCCCCTGGTACCAGTATTTTCCCCTGGATTTTGTTACCGAAAATGTTCTGCCTGGGGAAATCCGCGACGAGCGCGTGGTCAATTTTCAATTGACTCCCCTGGTAGTTCAGCCTTCGGAACCGCTGCTCAGCCGAGCGGAAAACTTGCGGCAAACCGGACGCTTTCAAGCAATCACCCCAGCCCCGGCAAGCGGCGCTAATGCTCCCCCACCGGCTGGAATGGTCCCCCCGGGAACCGCTGCACCAGTAGAAACGCTTCCTCTCCCAGGACCGCAGACGACGCCCGCCGGCCCTGCGGGAGGCCCCCTGTTTGGCCCTCCTCCGGCCAATCGTGTCCCTCCGGCGTACAATCCGCCGCAGTATCTCCCGCCCGGCTGACGATCATGCCACTGCCGATGGCTCGCCGCCGGTAATTCTTTGCGGCGGCCCTTTCTCCGCTCTGCCGCAGCTACTAGTCTGGGGCGTGCGAGCCGACGAGTTCGCCCGTTCCTCGAGTCGAATTGCTATGCCTTGGTCTGAAACCCAGATCGCCGGCCATCCCTGCGATGTCTTTGTACCCTCCGGAGACTTCCCCCGCGGGTTTGCCGTGCTTTACCTCCACGGCCTTGAGCTGCAGCGCCTGACGGAGAAATCAGCGTTCACCGACGAATTCGAGCGTCATCGGCTCCCGGTGCTCGCTCCCTGGACCGGAAAATCCTGGTGGACGGACCGGCTCTGCCCGGAATTCGATCCAGCAATCACCGCCGAGCGCCATCTCCTCGACCATATCTTGCCGGAAGCGGTTAGCAGATTTGGCGCCGTCCCTCCGGGGGTCGCCCTGTTGGGAACCGGAATGGGAGGGCAAGGGGCGTTGCGGATCGCCTTTCGCCATCCCAGCCGATTTCCGGTCGTCGCCGCGCTCTCTCCCGCGATCGACTACTGGCTGCGCTACCGCGAAGGTGAAGAATCGCTTCTATCCCTGTATCCAGACGCGGAAAGCGCGCGCCAAGACTCGGCCACGCTGCACGTCCATCCGCTGAATTGGCCGCGCAACCTCTGGTTCTGCTGCGACCCGGCCGACGCCCGCTGGCACGAGAGCGCCGACCGGCTCCACATGAAGCTGGCGGCCTTGGGAATTCCGCACGAAGTCGACCTGCAAACCACTGGCGGAGGGCACAGCTTCGATTACTTCAATCGCATGGCGCCAAACGCGATCGGTTTCCTTGCCGAACGCCTCCTCCGGGAGTCCAGACGCGTCCTGTGATCGTCTGCGCTCGCCGGCGTCCCAGAACTCGTACCCTAACCGGCCGCTCGAATCCGGCTAGCGGGGCGAATCGTGGCAGTGTCCGTCGCGAAAGGCGCCGGATGGGCCGGATCGATGCGAGTATGGCTCGGTCGCTGCGCTCGCAAGAGTGCCTGCGCCGCCAACCGCACATCGTTTAGCCAGGCATGATGGGCCTTGTAGCTTCCCACCTGGCACGCGCCAAAGGCACGGCCGAAGAGCCGCGTCCATCCGCGATAATGAAGCGCCGAAGGGAGAAACTCCCTCATCGCCAAAAGGGGATGCCCAATCAATGCGGCGCTCCAGCTCACCATACCCGAGTTGCGCCAGTACAGGCGCTCGGCGGCCAGGCCGGCTCGGAATCCGGTGGGGCCTTCGAGCGCCAAGTCGCTTGCAACCGCCGTGACCCGGCTGCGAGGTTCAAGTACCGCCCGGTATCCCGCCTGGTGGAGCATAAGAGCAAAATCGAGGTCCGCAAGCGAGTCTCCCACCGCCAAAGGCAGCCCTCCCAACAACTCCAACGCCGTGCGGCGGAAGAAAGCCGCCGGCAACAGCGGCCCTAACTGGTCGCGCGGGGGCGCTCGCTCGGAGAGGAGCGCGTCATCGCCCAGCACCAGGCGCTCGTTCTGCGGGGAGAACTCCATGCCTGCTGCTAGCACGGACTGGGAGTGCTGGGCATCCAGAACGATCGGCGAAACTGCGGCTACCCGCGGATCGAAAAAGTGGATCAGCGCGGAATCGACCCAGCCATCGACGGCTTCGATGCCAGCGGCCAGAAGGTGAACCAGCGAGGATTGGCTGGCTTGAATTCCTTGATTCAGCCGTTCGACAAGGCCAGCCGACTGCGGGGCGCGAATCCAGCGGACCTCCCCTTCCAGCTTGTAGGGGTCGCTATAGTCGGCGTCCAGAACGACCAGGATTTCGCAATCCTCGGGACGCCGTTGGAGTACCGAAGCAAGAGTGGCCTCCATCCGCTGCGTGCTGCCCAGCGATGGGATAATGATCGAGAGGCGGGGCACGGGATACCTTCCTGGCGTCGCCGATCAAATGGCCCGTTCCACCCACAACACCGTGGAGCGCGACCGGGGGAGCATCCACCGATTACTTTCGGTTCACCAAGGGCGGCAAGTTTACCTGGAATGCGGATTAAGGCACGGCTGGTCGATTTGGCACTCGCTCACCTCAGGTCCAAGCACTTCAGCTCGCGATCGTCCCGGACGTAGAGCCGGCCGTCCGCCAACGCCGGTAGCGGTTGCGCCGTCCCGGAGAGTACCTTGGCCCGCGCCAACTGGTCGAAACGCTGCGGATTGGCTTCCGCCAGTACCAGATGGCCATCCGTTTTGAGAATTACCAACTTGCCGTCCGCCAAGATCAGGTGGCCCGTACCGAAATCCTCGACTGTCCAGCCAATCTTCTGGGCAGCCGGATCGAATGCCTTCAGGCGCGCGGCGCCCTGGTCCTGCCGACCGTCGATCCCATACAACCAGCCCTGATGGGGGACGCAGGTCGTATATTGGCTCGACAGGATCTGGTCGCTCTCCCACAGGATGTCGGCCGCCGTTGAGGTAATCTTGGCCCAACGGGCCCCAATACCGTAGCTGGCAGTCACAAACAGCCGATCGCCGATCACGATCGGCGTCGCCGCGTTCACCGTTGGCCCACGCTGTCCAAAGGGGAAGGAAAATCGCTCTTTTCCGGTCGCCGGATCGACCGAGACCACCTTTAGTCGGGTGACAAAAATCGCATGTTGCACGCTGCCCACCGTCGCCAGGACCGGAGACGAGTAACTCGCTTGTTCCTCGGTTGAAGTCCAAACGGTGCCGCCGTCCGCCAGCCTGCAGGCCAGAATGCCTGCCCCTTGGCGGCCGCCGACGTTCACCAGCAGCATGTCCCCCGCGATCAGCGGCGTACTGCCGACGCCGAAGTAGGAAGGCGGGATGGAATACTCGGTTTCCAGGCTGCGCGACCAGCGCTGGCGACCATCCTCCAGCGCCAAGCAGCGCAAATTTCCGCTGACACCTAGCAAAAACACGTAACCTTTGTGGATCAGGGGGACGCACCGTGGCCCGTCGTCCGGGGCGATTGCGCTTTCATACCGGACAGCGAACGACTGCCGCCACAATCGCTTGCCGGTGGCCGGGTCCAACGCTTCGCAGACCTCTTGGTCTCCCTCGCGGTGGAAAAGTATCAGCTTTTGTTCCGCCACGGCGACTCCCGCGTACCCGCGCCCCACGTCGCGGCGCCAAATCTGGCGAGGACCCTCCGCTGGCCAGGTCGCGGCGAGTTTTTCGTGGTCCGCGACGCCATTGCGGCGCGGACCGAGGATCTGCGGCCATTCGCCCCCTTGGCTCTCTGGCGTAAAGCGACCCAGAACCGAAAACAGTATCGCTCCCAGCGCGAAATGGGGTCCCAGCACCCATCGCATGACGCGAAATCCGAAACCACGTCCACCGAACCGGCAACTGCGAACAGCAATCGAGAATTTCATACACCGCCAATCATCAAGTATTGCGAATAGGGAGTGGGCAAAAGGCTCGACCCGCCCTGGGATTTATAGCGCTCCGCGGTACACTCATAGATGTGCCACAGCCGTTGACCGCTCACCGATCATGACCGGGCAGGCTGTCCTGCTCAAAAACCTCGATCGCCGTTCTCAAAAGCCGCTGTACGAACCGTGACTCGTTCAGTCCGCATGTATGGCAAGAAGCGGGGGCATCGACGAACCGGTTCGCGCGCTTGGGGAAGCCTGGGGGAAGCGCTCTTCGACGGGTTCTTTCTCTTGACGGGTAGCGCGCTCTTGGCCCTGTTGTTGGCCATTCTGGTCGTTCCTGAATGGAGGGTCAATCACAGCTACGTCGAGACCGAAGGGAAAGTG
>JALHPA010000190.1 GCA_022842745.1 Pirellulales bacterium | reverse complement strand
GGGGCCGACCTGACCTGCGTTTTGGGCGTCAACGACGACAAGCTGACCAAGGAGATGAAGTGCATCTCCAACGCCAGTTGCACCACGAACTGCCTGGCGCCGGTGGCCAAGGTTTTGCACGACAGTTTCGGCATCGAGAAAGGTCTGATGACGACGGTGCATGCCTACACCAACGACCAGCGAGTGCAAGATCTGCCCCATGCGGATGCGTATCGCGCCCGTTCGGCGGCCATGAATATCATTCCCAGCACCACCGGCGCCGCCACGGCCGTGGGGCTGGTGATTCCGGAGCTAAAGGGGAAGTTGACCGGCATTTCCCTGCGGGTGCCGGTTTCGACCGGCAGCATCGTCGATCTGACGGCGCTGATGAAGAAGACGGTCACCAAGGAAGAGGTCAACGCCGCAATGAAGGCCGCCGCGGCCGGCCCGCTGAAGGGGATTCTGGCTTATACGGACGATCCGCTGGTTTCGACCGACATCATCGGCGACCCCCACAGTTCTATTTTTGTCAGCGACTGGACCCAGGTCATGGATGGCAACATGCTCAAGGTCTGTAGCTGGTACGACAACGAATGGGGCTATAGTTGCCGCACGGTCGATTTGATCGAACGGGTCGGCAAAATGCTGTAATCCGATCGTATCGAACGATCGAGTGCGGGGTTGCTGGCTTGGTCTGGCAACCGCGACGTGTGAATCCTGGCGAGCCGGCGGTGGCCTTTGAGGTCGCCGCCGCCGCCATTTTTGGGGGCAAGTTGGCCCAAGGGGGCATTGCTGAAGGCCGTTTTTCGACGCGGTTTCAGCCTTCCGCCACGATCCGGGTTCGCGGTATCATGCGGGCATTTAGTGCCTGTCCTTTCTCACCGATTAGGAATTGTCTAACGGACTCAGCAGCGATGGAATTCCGCACCGAACACGATTCGATGGGAGACGTACAAGTCCCCGCGAAGGCTTACTACGGAGCGCAGACCCAGCGCGCCGTGGAGAATTTCCCCATTTCCGGTTGGCCTTTGTTGCCGGAGCTGATCCGGGCTTTGGGAGTGGTGAAATACGCGGCGGCCGTGGCCAATCGTGACTTGGGCAAGCTGGAGAAAACAGGAAAGAATCCGCTCAATCCGAAGCAAATCGAAGCGCTGCTGGCGGCGGCGAAAGAAGTGGCGGCCGGAAAATTCGATCAGGAATTTCCGATCGACGTGTTTCAGACCGGGTCTGGCACTTCGAGCAATATGAACGCCAATGAGGTGATCAGCAATCGGGCGATTGAAATGCTCGGTGGCGACCGGTTCAGCGAAAAGAAGCCGATCCATCCGAACGACCATGTGAATATGGGTCAGTCGACGAACGACATGTTTCCGACCGCGATCCATGTGGCGGTGGGAATGTCGATTCGCAACGATATGATTCCGGCGCTTGGCCGACTGCACAAGTCGTTGGCGGACAAAGCTCGGCAGTGGGACCGGGTGATGAAAATCGGGCGCACGCATCTGGCCGACGCCACGCCGTTGCGGTTGGGCCAGGAGTTTGGCGGCTTTGCCCGCCAGATTGAGCTATCGATCGAGCGAGCCGAGCGGGCCGTGGCCGCGGTGTGTGAGCTTGCCGCGGGAGGGACCGCGGTCGGGACCGGCATCAACACCCATCCGGAATTTGGCCGCCGCGTGGCCGCCGAGATCGCCAAGGAGACGGGCATTCCGTTTGTCGAGGCGGCCAATCACTTCGAGGCCAATGCCCAACGCGACGGCCTGGTCGAGTGCAGCGGGCAGTTGCGCGCGATCGCTAGCACGCTGTTCAACGTCGCCAACAATATCCGCTGGCTGGGGAGCGGCCCACGTTGCGGCTTCTTTGAAGTCCAGCTTCCCGACCGCCAGCCCGGCAGTTCGATCATGCCTGGCAAGGTCAACCCCGTGATGTGCGAAAGCATGATGCAGGCCATGGCCTGGGTGATGGGGAACGACCAAACGGTGGCGTTATCGGGCGCTGCGGGGGGCCAGTTCCAATTGAACATCATGATGCCGGTCATGGGACATGCCGTATTGCAGAGCATCCGGCTGATGGCGAGTTCCGCGCGGGCGTTCGTCGATTTTTGCGTTTTGGAGATGGAGGCCAACGAAGTCGCGTGCGAGGCGTCGGTCGAGAAGAGCCTGTCGATGGTCACGAGCTTGAATCCGCTGATCGGCTACGACAAGGCGGCAGCTTTGGCGAAAGAAGCGTTTAAGACGGGCAAGACGATTCGCAGCCTGTGCCGCGAACAGCAGGTGGTGTCGGACGCGGATTTGGAGAAGGCCCTCGACCCGTGGCGGATGACCGAACCGCAGGGTTGACGGACCGCGCGAAACAGCCGTTCGGAATCGGCGACAGAGATCGGAGTCGGGGACAAAGACAAGAGAACTGGGCGTTTGTAAGACGAGCGCACGACCCCAGGACGGAGCGTGCCACTCATCGCGGTTTTTGAGAACTGCTTATCGATCACTCAAGGAGGAGTTGACCATGCCAACAGCACTCTGTGCGTTCGTCCAACGCCTGCGGCCTATCGCGCTACCTGTTGCGGTAGCGGCCGTGGGTTTCCTTACGGCCCCTGCCGCCGACGCACAGCAGCGTCGACCGAGCAGCCGCACGCGGCCCGCGCCGACCGCGGAGTCGCGGCAGCCCGCCTCGCGCATCGCTCCGGACGACGTGACCCAGGTTCCCACGATGCCGCAGCCATCGCTCAACAGCCGATGGCGCCAGCCGGGCCAGGCAGGCCAGGCGGACGGCGGATATGGGCGCAACCAGGCCAAGGGGGGGCAGGATTTGGGTGCGGATGGCGCGCCGGACGGCCTGGAGCTGCCGCCCAGCCAGGAAAAGCCGCTTGGGCCAGATGGCAAACCCCTGCCCACCGCTCAGGAGGTCAACGCCGGCAACGTGTTGATTCAAGAGGCGTTCAAGAAGAGTGAATCGGCCAAGGATGAGGCCGATTTGAGCGAGATCATCGCGCTGTGTACAGAAGGGATCAAGAACAAGGCTACCAAGGAGAACGTGACCTACGCGCGGCGGCTGAGCGCTTGGGCTTACAACCGGCGCGGCGAGCACTTTGCCGAAATGGGCAACGAGGAAGAGGCCCTCAACGACTTCACGGGGGCGATCTCGTTCGACGTGAATCACTGGCGGGCGATTCACAATCGGGGCGTGAGCTACGCCACCTTGGGCAAGTCGAAGGAAGCATTGGCCGACTTCTCCCGCGCTTTGGAACTCAATCGCAATTATGCGAACACTTGGTTCAACCGGGCCGAGCTACGGGCCGACCGCGGCGAGTTTGGGCGCGCGATCACCGACTACACCGAGGCAATCCGACTCAGCCCCAAAGAGGCGGCCTTCTACACCGGGCGCGGTCGCTCCTACCAGCGGATCGGCCGTCCGCGGGAAGCGATCGAGGATATCAACATGGCGGCCAGGCTCGATCCGAACGACGCCAAGGCCCGCCTCAGCCGGGCGGAGCTGTACCTTTCCCAGCGTGACTTTGGCCGCGCCGCGGCCGACTATCGAGATGCGATCAAGCTGGATCCCAATCTGGGGTCGGCCTACCTGGGAGCAGCCTGGATCATGGCGACTTGCCCGGACGAGCGCTACCGCAATTCCGAGCTGGCCCTGAGCACCGCCCAGAAGGCGATGGAGTTGGACGGAGATAAGGATCCGCGGTACACCGAGACGCTAGCCGCCGCGTACGCCAACGCCGGCCAGTACGATTCGGCCGTGGCAATGTTGCAGACCCTCTTGGAAAAGTCCAACCAGCAGCAGCAGGCGTCGATTCGCGGTAGAATCGATCTGTACAAATCCGAGAAACCGTACCGCGATGGGATGCCTGCGCCCCAGCGGCAAGCGACTCAGCGGCAAGCGGCCCAGCCGCAGCCGGCGCGCAGGCCGGTCCCCCGTTAGCGCATGAACAAGGCCTTTGTCCGCGAGCCCGACGACGACGGCGTGGGGAGATGTCCCCGCTGTGGGTCGATCGGGGCGGCGGTGGCCGCGGAGACGTTGTCGGCTCATCTGCCGCCGGAGTGGGTGGAAAAACTGAGCGATACGGCGTTTTACTGCGTCTATCCCCGGTGCGAAGTCGCCTATTTCGACCTGTTCGAGCGGACGGTCGGAATCGAGCATTTACTCGGCCCCGCGTATCCCAAGGATCCGACGGGGCCGTTGTGTTGTTGCTTCGGTCTGACGCTCGATGACGTGGCTTTGGACATCCAAGAAGGGGGCGTCCAGAGAGTGCGCGCGATCGTCGAGCGCTCCCGCACGGCCGAAGCCCGTTGCCGGACCGCCGCGCCCGACGGCCGCTGCTGCGTGGCGGAAGTACAGCGGTACTATCTACGATTGCGGTCGAGCGAATCCGCGTCATGAGCGACGATCTGGGAGTGCCCGTGCAGCGGATTTGCGTGTTTTGCGGGGCAAACCCTGGCGTGCGGCCGTCGTATGCCCAAGCCGCGGCGGACCTGGGGCGGTCGCTTGCGCGACGGCGGTTGGGACTGGTGTTCGGCGGCGGCGGGGTGGGGCTGATGGGCGCGATTGCCGATGGGTTCCTGGAGGAGGGAGGGCAGCCGATCGGCGTCATTCCCTTCGCTTTGGTAGCGCGCGAGCTTGCGCATCCGCGGGTCGCCGATATGCGGGTGGTCCACTCGATGCACGAGCGCAAGGCGCTGATGGCTTCGCTCGCCGATGGCTTTGTCGCGCTGCCGGGTGGACTCGGGACGCTCGAGGAACTGGCGGAAGTGTTGACCTGGTCGCAACTGGGCGTTCATAAGAAGCCGTGCGGGCTGCTGAACGTCGAGGGCTATTTCGATCCGCTCCTCGAGTTCTTTCAGCACGCCGAGGGGGAAGGATTTCTCCAGTCGCGGCACCGGCGGTTGCTGCTGGTGGAGTCGAGCGGCGAACGTCTGTTGGATGCGATGCAAACATTTCGATCGGAGTCGACCGATGTTTGGCTGAGTCCGTCCGAGACGTAGCAGGGGAGAACCAGAAGACTATGCCGCCGCCTCGCGGTCGCACAGCACTTCCAGATTGGCATGGGCCAATAGCAGCGACGCGGGAAGTTGGGTGGTGATCATTCCGGCCAGCAAGGTCGTTAGCGGCCCCCGCTTATTCGCGCCGCTCACCAACAGCAAGACGCGCCGCGCCTGCAACAGGTCGGCGATCCCCAGCGTCAGTCCGCAGGTTGGTTGAACCGGCGAGTTCTTGACCATCGCGTGTCCCAACGACTCGGGCGAGAGCCGCGCGACGTGCGCATGAGGCATCAGGCGCGCGGCCGGCTCGTTGAAGCCGATGTGCCCGTTGACGCCCAAACCCAAAATCGCGAACTCGATGGGACCATTCGCGCCGAGCCACCTTGCCACCCGATCGCATTCGGCCTCGAAGCAGTCGGCGCTGCCGTCGAATGCGACGTACCGCTCCCGCATGCCCAACGGATGGACCAGGCTTCGCACCAGGTGCTCTTCGCAGGAGGCCGGATCGGACCGAGCCAGCCCCCCCCATTCGTCGAGCTTGATCGCCCTGGCACGGCCGAAGAGTCCCGGTTCACGCGCTTCCCGCTCGACCAAGAGCGAGTACGTACGAGACGGCGTGGCGCCGCTGGCCAGGCACAACAGGGAGTCGGGAACTTGCCGCACGTGATCTGCCACGCGCAGGGCGGCCTGTTGGCTCAGCTCCTCCAGGTCGTCAAAGACGCTCAGGCTCCACACGTTCTTTCTCCCAGGGACACCCCACAGTGGTCGGCCGCCCCGATCGCCGCTCCCAGCCACCCGGCGTCGGTTCCCAAGGCCGCCGAGAGAATCGGCACTTCGCGATGCGCCGACGACCAGACATAGCTCCGCATCGATTCCTCCATCGCCGCGCGATAAACCCCCGCGCTCAGCCCCAGACCACCGCCAACCACGATCGCGGCCGGATCCAGAACATTGACCAGATGGGCCATCGCCGCCCCGACCGCCCGCCCGGCGGACGAGACGACCTCGAACGCCGGACGATCGCCTCTCAGCGCAAGCAGCAACACCTCGACCGCGTCGCCTTCAAACTCGGGCCGCAGATTTCGCATCCGCCGGCCCAGCGCCGGTCCCGCCGCGAATTCCTCCAGCGGGGGACCCTCGATCAATTCTCCGC
>JALHPA010000189.1:735-6120 GCA_022842745.1 Pirellulales bacterium | reverse complement strand
CCTGGTCGCGCTCAACGTTCTGCCCCGTGGCGTGCCGCTTTCCCTTACAACTCGGCCGATTCCCTTGCCCGCCAAAGCGCGTTTTCGCTAGAATTTTTCTCAGGCGCTCCCAGCCACCGCGCTGGCGCCGTGCGTCCCACACAGCCTCTTCTCGCCCATCTCTTGGAAAAGGGTCCGCTCATGGCCACGATCAGCGAAACGATTCGCGCTCCCCAAGTGCGTCAAACGCAGTGCTTCATCGGCGGCCAATGGACGCCAAGCGTCAGCGGCAAGACGTTCGACACGATCAATCCGGCGACCGAAGAAGTCATCGCCCAGGTGGCCGAAGGAGACGCCGCCGATGTCGATCTCGCTGTCGAAGCCGCGCGAGAGGCGTTCGATAACGGTCCCTGGTCCACAATGGACGCCCGCGACCGGGGCGCCCTGCTGCACCGCCTGGCCGACGCCATTGAAGGTGAGTTGGACGAACTCGCGGCCCTCGAATCCCTGGACAACGGCAAGCCGATCCGCGACTCCCGCGCCGCCGACCTGCCCCTGACAATCGACTGCCTGCGGTACTACGCCGGCTACGCCGACAAGATCCACGGCCAAACCATCCCCGTCCGCGGCAACTACTTCACCTACACAAGGCGCGAGCCGGTCGGCGTGGCGGGCCAGATCATTCCCTGGAATTTCCCCATGCTGATGGTTGCCTGGAAATGGGGCCCCGCCCTCGCGGCGGGCTGCACCATCGTCATGAAGCCCGCCGAGCAGACTCCGCTGACCTGCCTGCGAATGGCCCGCCTGGCGCAGAAAGTCGGCATCCCCGACGGCGTCATCAACGTCGTGCCGGGCTACGGGCCGACGGCAGGGGCGGCGGTGGTAAAACACCGGGGTGTGGACAAGGTGGCATTCACCGGCGAATACAAAACCGCTCAAATCATCATGCGCGACGCCTCGACCACGCTCAAGCGATTGACCTTCGAACTGGGGGGAAAAAGCCCCAATATCGTCTTCGCCGATGCCGATCTCGAGGCCGCCGCCGCCGGCGCCCACTTCGGTCTGTACTTCAATCAAGGGCAATGCTGCTGCGCCGGCAGCCGCCTCTTCGTCCAGGACAAAATCTACGACCAGTTCGTCGACAAATTGGTGTCGATGAACCGAGCGCGCAAGCTAGGCAATCCTCTCGATCCCGAGACCGAGCAGGGCCCGCAGGTCGACCAGGCCCAGTTTGACAAGATCATGCACTACATCGACCTTGGCAAAAAGGAAGGCGCCGAGTGCGTCAGCGGCGGGGCACGGTTCGGCGACCGAGGGTATTTCATCGAACCGACCCTCTTCGCCGGCGTCGAAGACGAAATGTCGATCGCCAAAGACGAGATTTTCGGCCCGGTTCTCTCCGTGTTGCGGTTCAAGGACCTGGACGAAATCGTGGACCGCGCCAACAACACCAGTTACGGTCTGGCCGCCGCGGTCTGGACCCGGGACGTGGCCAAGGCCCACACCCTGGCTAAAAAGGTCCGCGCCGGAACGGTCTGGATCAACTGCTACGATGTGTTCGACGCCGCTGCTCCCTTCGGCGGCTTCAAAATGAGTGGCATGGGCCGCGAGCTGGGCGAAAAAGGCCTCGACGCCTATACCGAAACCAAAACGGTCACCGTCAGCCTGTCGTAAAATACTCCCAGCGCAATCCAACTGCTTGTTATGCCAGCGCACGACGCACCCGTCGTAGCGAGATTTCCCTGTCACCCTAGGATTCGTTATCACACTGCGATATGTCCGAATTCGTAACGGTCGCCCGCGTCGGCGCTATTCCCCTTGGGCAGGGAATCACGGTGGCGGTGGGGGAGCGGCTCGTCGCGGTATTCAACGACGGCGGAACGTACCAGGCGATCGACGATTTGTGCCCCCACATGGGGGCATCGCTCGGCGCCGGCGAAGTCCACGATGGAATCGTCGCCTGCCCGTGGCACGCTTGGCGGTTTCGCGTTTGCGATGGGACCTGGTGCGACAACCCGCGGATCAAGATCGACAGCTTCCCCGTCCGCGTGGTCGGAGACGAAATTCAAGTCCAGGTGGAAAAAAAGTAGATCGCTCCCAACCATGCCCAAACTCGCCGCCTTTCCCAAGGCTTATATGGATCCGTTGTGCGTCGACGGATCGATGACCATCGCCGAGTGGATCGAACTGGCCTCTAAGCTCGACGTCGACGGCCTGGAGTTCTACAGCGGCTTTTTGGAACTGAGCCGGCCCGGAGCGGCCAGCGCCGCCCGGGAACAAGTCGAAGAGCGAGGGCTTTCCATCCCCATGCTCTGTTGCTCCCCCGATTTTACCCACCCCGACGCCGCCTTCCGCCAGTTGGAAATCGACAAAGAGAAACATTGGATCGACTTGACCGCCGAACTGGGGGGGCAATTCTGCCGCGTCCTGTCCGGGCAGCGCCGGCCGGAAGTATCGCGGGAGGAAGGCATCGCCTATGCCTCCGATTGCATCCACGCCTGCCTCCCGCACGCCGCTTCGGCCGGCGTCACGCTGATCCTGGAGAACCACTACAAGGACAACTACTGGCAATACCCGGAATTCGCCCAGCGCATGGACGTGTTTTGCGACCTGGTGGCGACGATCGATTCGCCCCATTTCGGCGTCAACTACGATCCCAGCAACACCTTTCTGGCCGGGGAGGATCCGCTGGAACTGCTCCGTCGCGTCAAGCGGCGCGTCGTCACGATGCACGCCAGCGACCGCTACCTGGCCGAGGGCACGATCGAGGACCTGCGCCGCGAGGAAGACAGCGTCGGCTACGCCAAGCGTCTCCGCCACGGCGAAATCGGCCAGGGACTCAACGACTACGACGCGATCTTTCGCGAGCTAGCCGATGTCGGGTTCGATGGCTGGATCAGCATTGAGGACGGCGTCGACGGCTTCGAGCAATTGCAGCGCAGCGCCGCCTTCCTCCGCCAAAAGATCCGCCAATATTGGCCTGCGATGGAATAACAAACCTCCAATCGCCGGCGCGTTTCGGCCCACCGCGAGCCGATGCTGATTCAGCCCGCCGCTTCCCAGGGCCTCCTCATTCCCGGCGACGCTCTCCAGCATGAAGGTGCTCCTGAATACGACCGTCATCAACAAAGGGGGCGCGCTCCAAACCGCCTCTGCATTCATTCTGCAGGCCCTCCGCGACCCGGCTGAGTTCGAGTGGCGGATGGTGCTTTCCGGGCAGGTCGCCCGCGAGGTACGTCATTTTGGCGTCGAATTGCCGGCCGGATCGATCGAATTGGCCGAGTCCCCCGCCCGGCGACCGGACCAGCGCCGCCAACTGGCCCAAATCGAACGTGAGATCCAGCCGGATCTCGTGTTTACCTTTGGCGGCCCGGCCTACGTCCCGTTTTCCTCGCGGCACCTCATGGGCTGCACCGAACCCTGGATCACCCATGCCGGCTGGACGGCGTATCGCTCGCTCTCGTTCCCCCGCCAATGGATCGGCCACGCCGCGGCCACCGCCTACAAATCCTGGTGGATCCGCAAGGCCGATGCCTGGGTGATGCAGACCGAATCCTCCCGCCGCGGGCTGCACCGGCGGCTGCGAGTCCCCCTTAAGCGAATCTTCGTGGTCCCCAACACCTGCGGAGAGCATTACCGGCGGGACCGCCCCCCCCGGCCGTTCCCGGCCGCCGCGGAGACGCTCCGGTTTCTATGCTTCGCCGCCCCTTACCGTCACAAGAACCTGGAGCTGATTCCCCACGTCGCCGCGGCGCTTGCGCGTCGGCTGCCGGGCCGCGATTTCGAGTTTGTCATCACCGTCAAACCCGATCATCCGCTCTGGCGCGAACTCCAAGCTCAGGCCCGGCAGTTGGGGGTTGAAGATCGGCTGGTAAACCACGGTCCGACTCCCGTAGCCGAGGGCCCGCAACTTTTCGATGCCTGCCACGTCTGCTTTCTGCCGACCCTCTTGGAAACATTCTCCGCCACCTACCTGGAAGCAATGGCCACGGACACTCCCATCGTCACCACCGACCTCGATTTTGCCCGCGATGTCTGCGGACCCGCGGCGCTCTTCTTCCGTCCGCGAGACGCGGCCGACGCCGCAGAGAAGCTGGGCGCCTTGCTCGCCGACGAAGCGCTCTGGGCCCGGCTGATCGCCGCCGGCCGCGCACGATTGCGTTCGTTCCCCACCCCGCGCGAACGGTACCTCTTGTACCTGGACGTGATTCGAAAGTCCCTGGCCCTTCCCGCTCCCAGAAAACGGCCCGAAGAGGACGGAACAGCGGCGCCCTAGCTTCCTACCTGGTCTTAAGAGCCGCCCATCCCCCTCGAGCCAGCCAAACCCCTTCGCCTCCGCCACAGCATCAACGCCACCACCACACACCCCACCGCGGCCAACACCCACGCCGACGGTTCAGGCACAACGGCCACCGCCGCCCGACTGGCCCCCGCCCCCTGTCCGGCCGAAATCGCCAGCCCGACCGAATCCGCCAGTCCGGCCGAAACCGGCACGACCACCCCCTTCGAGTAATTGTTGTCGATG
The DNA here is from genome assembly GCA_022842745.1 of Pirellulales bacterium. GTDB lineage: Bacteria > Planctomycetota > Planctomycetia > Pirellulales > JALHPA01 > JALHPA01. The sequence continues at coordinate 1,616 of JALHPA010000189.1, read as the reverse complement.
ATCACATAGTCGGCCGCGTCCACCAGCCCATCCAGATTGGCATCGCCGGTCAAAATCGTCGTTCCCGTTCCAAAGTTGTTATCGACCACCAGATAATCCGCCGCGTCCACAAGCCCATCCAGATTCAAGTCGCCAAAGAACGTGTGCCGCACGATGATCTGGTTGAACCCCGTCAGCGGCAGCCCCTCGTAATCGGTTAGCTGCACCAGCGAGTTGTCGAACGCAACCAAGATCTTGTCGCCATCGGCAAGCGCCGACGACGACGTGATCCGCGGCTTCAGTCCCTCGCCCGCGAATCCGTCCAGAATCTGCTGCCGGATCGCGGCCAGCGTCGCCTCTCCCGTCCCCGGTTCGTAGTACCGCACCAGGTCGTTATCGTTCAAATCGAAGAGCGCGTTGCCCTGCAAAACCAGCGACGGCGATTGCGTCGACGACAGCACGCTCAATCCCACCTCACCGCCGTTAGGCTCGATCACGACGCTCGATCCCGGCCCAATCGTAAGCTGACTCTGCCGCACCCGCCACGCCGCCAATGCCGCCCCCGGAGACAGAACCGTGCTCCCCGTCCCATCGATCGCTCCCGCGCGGGCATTCCCCGCGCCGATCGTCAGCCCATTCGCCGCCTGGTTGACTACGTTGACGCGCCGCGCCGGTTGCAGCGTGTCCGACAAGGGATCGCGCAGAGCCGGATTCACGCTCACTGTCGCCCCGCTGGCAATGCTGATCGTCGGCGGCACGGTCCCCAGCGTAACCGTCGACCCGGCGACCGGTGCGATCGCAACTACCCCTGAGTTGATCGCCACGCTCGCTCCATTGGCCAGGTCCCATCCACCCGCGAGCGTCAGCGGGCCTGCCCCTCCCTTTGCGGCCGCCGCCCCGGC
>JALHPA010000189.1:0-725 GCA_022842745.1 Pirellulales bacterium | reverse complement strand
ATCGTCGCGCTGGATGCAATCTGGATCGGTCCCGCGAACACGTTGTCTCCCGACCGGCTTTCCAGCGCCCCTTGTCCGGTCGCTCCCGCTCCCGCCAGCAACAGCGCCTCCGGTGTCGCATAGTTCACGGAGTTCTCCAGTACCAAGGCCGCGCCCGCCGCGACCGACGTTCCCGACGTTTCCAGCCCCAGCGAATTATTCGCCCGCGCGATCCATTGGCCGCCGGCGATCGTGGTCGGACCCAGATACGAATTCGAATTGCCTACAGTCGCGCTCCCCGTCCCCGTCTTCTGCACCCCCCCAACGCCGGAAATAATCCCGCTGAATAGTGAAGACCCGTCCTCGGTCCCAATCGTAAGCTGTCCCCCCCCCAGCTCGTTGCTCCCCAGCGTCACGCCGCCGTTGCCGTTCAGGCTCCGCACCGACTGGCTGTATCCCGCCAGGTCAAACGTGCCGGGAGAGTCAAGCTGCAACTTCGTGTTGACTGGCAAGGCCGCGCTCCCCCCCAGTTGCAGCGTTCCCGCCCGGATCCACGTTCCGCCAGAGTAAGTGTTGCTGTTCGCCAGAATCAGCGTCCCGGTCCCCGTCTTGACCAGTCCCGTCGCGCCCGCGATGCCATCCCCCGAAACCGTATACTCAAGAGCGTTGTTGTTGAATTGGACCGACGCCGGCTTCTGCACCCCGACAATCTGCACCGTTGGATTGGCCGCGCTGTCGTTGAACAC
>JALHPA010000188.1 GCA_022842745.1 Pirellulales bacterium | reverse complement strand
GCGGCACCACCAGGTAGTACACGGGGCTGGCCCCCATGCTGGCCAAGGCATCGATTTGCTCCGTGACCCGCATCGTGCCCAATTCCGCCGCCATCGCGCTTCCCACTCGCCCCGCCAACATGGTCGCCGCCAATACCGGTCCCAACTCCCGCACCAGCGACATATTGATCACCGCCCCCAGCCGGGTTTCCAGGTGCATCACCCGGAACTGCGCATAGCTTTGCACCGCTAGCACCATGCCGATGAACGTTCCCGTCAATGCCACCACCGGCAGGCTCAGCACGCCAATCTGGTAAAACGCCGGCAGCAGCGTCTCGCGCCGCGGAAGCCGGGTCACCAACCACGACACCGTCTGCCAGGCAAACAGCGCCATCTCGCCCATCGCCACGATGCACGCGATCGCTAGCTCCCCCAAGTCGGCCGTCCACTCCGTGATGGCGCCGCCTATCCCGCGCGAGGCGGATATTTCGTCGGCGATCGGTTGTGGAGCGGACATTTCAAAATCCACGACAGCAGAGCCGTCGGCGCAACGCGCGACACCGGCTCATCCTCTTTCGGCTCCCCAATTCTACCGCTTGAGCCAACCTTGACGGCCATGCCGATTTGCCAATCTAGGCAATCCAGGCAATTACCCTGCTCCCGGTTCGACCAAAAGCTTGAGACCGTCGCGCCGCCGGTTTATCATCGCATGGACTTAATCCACGACACCCCAGCGATCGTATCACCTGCGGAGAAGCACCTGTGATTGGTTTTGCAAATCGAATTTGTTCGTTCGCCCGTTGGGCCTGTTTGGCGCTCGTGGTTGCCGCGGCCTACAGGGCCAATATGTCCCACGCGGCCCTAATCGCCGCCGATTCCTTTGACTACAGCCCCGTTCAGTCGGATTTGGTGGGCAAAAACGGCGGAATTGGCTTCAATCAGAATTGGTTCGCAGGCGGATTCAATATCGGCCTGTCCACAAATTTCGACATCGCCCAAGGTTCGCTCAGCTATCCGGGATTAGAGACCAGCGGAAACCGAGTCAGCTCGATCGCGGTCGGCACAATCTCGGGCGTCGCGCGCGCCTTTCCCCAGATTATCAATTCCTCTCAATCCACCACCCGCTATCTGAGTTTCCTCGTCCGCCCCGAAGGGGTCGTCGGCAGCGGCGCCTTCAACGGTTTTTTTGGCGTCTATCTGGACGGTAACGTTATCGGCAGCGAGCCGGACCTCTACGTTGGCAAGCCAGGGGGTGGCCAGTTGAGCCGTTATGTCCTGGAAGACCGCGGTGGTTCCAATCAAATCGCCTCCTCCCTGGTTCCTGTGTCGGGCCAGACCTCGCTTTTGGTCGTTAAAGCCCAGTTCACCCCCGGCGCGGACCTGTTCACTCTCTACAACAATCCCGTTCCCGGCTTGGCCGAACCGCTAACCGGTACACAGAAGTCGTTAAACATTGGGACCACCACCGGCCTGGTCATCTACTCCTCAGGCGCGTTCAGCATCGACGAAATCCGCTGGGGCGAAACGTTCGCCGACGTCACGCCAGTGCCCGAGCCGAATACCCTCCTGCTCGGCCTGCTCTTAGCCGCTCTCGGCGCGGTGACGGTCCGGCGAGCTTCATCGTGATGGCCAGCAGTTGGTAAGCCCCGGTCAGCTCGCCTGCCGCTTGCCACGCAGACTTAGCACCAGTTCCACTTCCCCAATTTGGGTCCCCGTTTGCGCCGCGATCCGGGTCGCCGAAAGCCCCCCGTCGGCCAACGCATAGATTCGCTCGAAGCGCGGATTCTCCAGCTCGTCGGCCGACCAACCGGTTCCCCGCGCTCGAACCGCCGTCCGCGGCGACGCATCCGTCGCTCGGTCAAGCGAACGATCGGTTTCCAGGCTGATCATTCCCCGGTCCCGGCTCCCGCTTGCATCCTGCATTCCGCCGCGCGGTGGCTCAGCCATTGGCCACTCCCGCCACATCGCCTCCTGGACTTCCCCGTCTTGGTCCCGCCCCGCTTCCGATCCACGGTCGAATTCCGCCAGACCTAAATCCCGAGCTCGATGCAGCGCCTGTTCCAAACCCGCGGTGGCTTCGTCGGCTAGTCGAATCAGATGTTGCAACGCGCTCAGCTTGGCGTCGATGCGACTGCTAATCTCTCGTCCCAGCTCGTGGAGCTGAACCGCCGGATCGATTAGGCTCCCACCCCCCAACGCTGATCGACCGGACTGCGCGACCGCATTACCGCTGGTCCCTGGTACGCTTGGAAGCCCCGGAGACTCCGCAGGCCGCCGCCGTCGGCGAGCGACAAATCCCAGAATAAACAGCACCAACCCGGCCAAAAACAAAGCCTGGCTGGTTTCCAATCGCTCGAACAGTTGCATACGAATCCCTTCGCGCCCTCGATCCTCATCTCTCGTCGATCATTCTCCACCGATTTGCCACTCGGCCGGCGTCGCGGCAAATGCGCGCGCCGCCTCATCAAAGACTTGCCTCCACGGGAGGCCCTCTGCCTCGGCAATCGCCCGGCAGGCATCAAATTCGGGAGAGAACTGTGTCTCGCCATTCGGCATCCTTACCAGCTTGCCCGCAACCTGGCCCCACCGCGTCGACACGCTATGCGTCCTGCGGGGCAGTTTTCGCCTTAACACCGCACCCCGCCGCACGCCAAGCGTCGTCGTCTCGCGGAACAAAATCTCTTCCAGCACCTCTCCGGAATCCGGTTCGCAGAGCACCGACAGAAGCACCCCCGGCCGGTTCTTCTTCATGTAGATCGGAGTCGTGAACACGTCCAGCGCCCCCGCCCCCCACAGCCGTTCCTGGCAATAGCCGATCGCCTCGCCGCTCAGATCGTCCAAATTGGCCTCCAGCAGCAACAGCGACTCCAGCACAGGTTCGGCGACAGAACTCGACGCCTGCCCCACGATCAACCGCAATAGATTCGGCTGCTCCGCCAGGTCCCGTTCCCCGGCGCCCCAACCGATCCGTTCGATCGTCATCGCCGGCAGCGGGCCAAATCCAGAGACCAACGTCGTCAGAATCGCCGCTCCGGTCGGCGTGGTCAGCTCCGCCGCCACCCGCGACTCCGCCAACGGCACTCCCACCAGCAATTCTGCCGTCGCGGGGGCAGGCACGCTCACCCGGCCGTGGGCGATCTCGATGAAACCCGTTCCCGTCGGCACCGGAGAGGCGTACAGCCGCTCCGCCCCGAGCAAATCCCAGGCGATCGCCGACCCGACAATATCCGCGATCGAATCCGCCGCCCCCACTTCATGGAAGTGGACCTTTTGCATCGTCGTCCCATGCACCCTGGCTTCGGCCTCTCCCAGCCGGTCGAAAATCCGCTTCGCCAGATCCTTTTGCCGCGGTGACAGCGTGCTGCCGTCGATCAGCGCATGGATATGGTGCAAGTGCCGATGCCCCCGCTCGGGAGGCGCTTCGACAGTGATTTTCGTGCCCCGAAAGCCGTGCTTCTTGACCGGAGTCGCTGCCAATCGCAGTCCCGATATGCCCAGCGAGTCGATTCCCGCCTGCACCTGCTCCAGAGGCACGCCAGCATCGACCATCGCCCCGAGCGTCATATCGCCGCTGATTCCGCTCAGACAGTCAAGATAGGCAATTTTCATCGACGGCGGGTCTCGCGGATCTCACGTTTGAAAGTCCGGCTAGTATACGAGCCACCCCCGAGCCGAGACCATGCGAAAAATTGCACCGTTTCGGCCACGCGTGGATGCTCGATCTTTTCCATTCGCCGAACTGCTCAGTCGTGCGGTTATTCCTCCCGAGCCAATCGCCAGCACAACTCGGAGCAAGCGATTGGCCAACCAATCACGCCGCCCAAGACGCACATGCCTGCCAGACTTTCTTGCTTTATTCCTATGCCACGACAGAGGATCACTATCAACAGCAAAAGTGGAACTTGAGCCATCCCGAAAAGATACGGAAAGTATCTGGGAAACCTTCTGGAATACGGCGCCCTTCTTCGGCGAAGCCACAGCCAGCCAGCAAAAGGGCCGGACCACATGAGTGCTGAGATTGCCAGGCCGGCGATCATCCACGGCAGGAACGAGCCGTCGTCAACAGTGCCCCGAACCCTCAGCGGCTCGTTCCCAAACGACGCTGCGATTTGAATCTACGCGAGCACGACCCACAACCCAAACGCAAATCGGAGGTACGGCGCTTCGATCGGTGATACAGCCATCCCGTCACTTCCCTTAAGCCCCACATTCCGCCCGTCCCGCCTAGCGTGCTGAGATCGTGCCGGGAGTCGTTTGTCCGCGTTCTGACATGTTCTCGCCGGCTGTTGCCGCCCCTGCGGCAGCGCTCGCCGAGTCCGAAACATCCGCCTGCATCGACCCCGGCAGTTCCACTTCAAACACCGTACCGCGTTGCGAGCCGCGGCCCCGGACGGTGATCTTGCCGCGCATCCGGCGTATCAGCTCCCGCACAATAAACAGTCCCAGACCGGTCCCCTTTTGGCGGCGCTCCAACTCGCTCCCCATCCGCACGAATCGGCCGAAGATCTTTCGCCGCCAGTTGATCGGGATGCCCGGCCCGTTGTCCGCAATCCGGGCGATGGTCCGCCCCCGGCTGTCGACGAGCAAATCGATTTCGACTTTCGACTTGGGAAGCGAATACTTCACCGCGTTATCGATCAGGTTGCGAAACAGCATCTCCAGCTCGGTGGAACGGGCTTGCAGAAACACCGGTTGCAGGCGCAATTCGATCGCCTCCTGCCCCACCCCGTGCATTTGACGGGTCGCCTTCGCCACCGACGTAATCAGCGCTGCCAGGTCGACTCGCTCCAGCGGAGCTTCAATGGGACCGCGATCCACGCGCGCCGCGTCCAACAAATGGTTGATCAGGCTGTCCAAACGCTCCAGATCCTCCAGCATCGACCGGTAAAACTGCGACGCCTGTTCCGGCCGAAGCTGCCGCCGGTCGAGCGTCTGCAAGTACAGCTTGAGCGCCGCTATCGGACTCTTTAGCTCGTGTGTGACGCTGTCGATGAAATTCGACTGCCGCTGGTTGAGGCGCACCGCTTTAATCGACAGCCACAGATAAAGCACCACCCCGAGCAGAATCAGCACCAGGAACGTTGCCCCGACGGCCAGCAGCGTCCAATAGAATGCCGGCTCGTCCCCTTCGAGCGCCGCCATGACCGTGACGACCACCCACCCCACCGTCAACGCCACCACCAACACGATGAGCACTACGCCCAACGTAATCGGCCAACTGAGAGAACGGCGGGCAACCATTGCGGAAGCTGCGCTAGGACGGGAGGGTCGATAAAAAGATCGCCGACAATCCGGATCTTACCCCGGACGGCGACTCTCTTCCAAACAAATCAGATGGCGCTCCCCGCGGTAGAACAGCTTACCGTCGCTCACCGCCGGAGAAGCAAATACTCCTTCGCCAAGCCGATTGCGGGACACAACGTCCAATTCGTCGCTGGGCCGAACCACCGTCGTTGTGCCATCGTCCGCGGTGAAATACACCAAACCGTCGATCAGCACCGGGCTGCTGCTAAAGTGCGTCCCCAGCCGCTCCTTCCACAATAGCTCCCCAGTCTCGGCCAGGTAGCAACTGCCGATCCCTCCGTCGCTGGTAACGAGAAAGTACGGCCCAACCGCAATCGGCGACGGCACATACGAGCAAGCCGTCTTTGTACGCCAGGCGATGTGCGACTTGGTGACGTTCCCGCGCCCATCCGCGCGGATCGCCAGCATGTGGTGCTCAGGATACCCGGCGGTCATGAACAAGAGCTTGCCATTGTATACGAGCGAGGCTACGAACTGCTCCGTGGGACCATCAATGATCCAATGCCGCGAACCGTCGCGCGGATCGTAACTGGCGACGCACTTGCTGCCAGACAGAATCATCTGCGTCCGGCCGTCGATCTCGCGAATGATGGGGACGCAATAGCTCCGCACTTTGTTTTCGCGCGGAATCTTCCAGGCGATCGCTCCGTCCTCCTTTCGCAGCGCGACCAGATAGGCGTCGCCGTCGTGATCGCCGTTCACAATCAATTTATCTTCAAAGAGAATGGGGGAGCTGCAATAGCCGTGTACGCTGGAGAACGGACCCGGTTGAGCCAGCCATAGCTGCCGCCCTTCAAAATCGTAGGCCGCCACCAGCATCTGCCCCGGCGTACCTTCCC
>JALHPA010000187.1 GCA_022842745.1 Pirellulales bacterium | reverse complement strand
GCAGCGCCTGCAATTCCTCGAGTCGCTTCAAACACCCCAATTCTCTCCCGAATCCCTCTGGCAAATCTCGAGTTTCGACAAGCCAACCGACAAGCCAACCGACAAGCCAACCGACAAGGCAACCGACAAGCCGACGGATAAGGCAAGCGACAAGCCATCCTCCAAAGCGCCCGACGGTCCCAAGACCGATCCTCCCAAAGAGAAGAAGTGGTACGACAACTACTCCCTCCGAGGATATGCGCAATTCCGTTGGAATTACGCGACTGAGACAGCGCCCGGCTCGGCTATACCAAACTACGCGGGCGACTCCTCCATCGGTCCCGATCAAGAATTTCTGATTCGACGAGCTCGGCTCATCTTCACCGGCAACATCAGCGACCACCTGCGAGTCTACCTGCAACCAGATTTTGCGAGCACGCCGGATGGGTCGGTGAGCAATATCCAATTCGCCCAGATTCGCGACTGGTACGGTGATATCTTCCTGGACAAGGAGCAGGTCCACCGTTTTCGCGTCGGACAGTCAAAGGTGCCGTACGGCTGGGAGAACCTGCAATCCAGCCAGAACCGCCTCTTTCTGGATCGCAACGATGCCTTCAACAGCGCCGTACGGAACGAGCGCGATCTCGGCGTCTTCTACTACTGGACGCCAGAGTGGGCCACGGACCTCTTCAAGATTTTGGTGGACGAAAATCTAAAGGGGTCCGGCAACTACGGCCTCTTCGGCTTCGGCGTTTACAACGGCCAAGGCGGTTCGCTGCGCGAACTAAACGACCAACTCCACGTCGTCGGGCGATTTACCTGGCCCTTCATCCTGCCCAACGGAGATATCTACGAGGCCGGCATCCAGGGCTACACGGGCAACTACGTGGTCCGCGGATCTGCCATTAGCCCCAACGGCGTCGGCCCGACCATCACCCCCGCTGGCACGCTGGGAGAAGGATTGCTGGACGATCGCCTCGGCTGGACCTTCGTCAAGTATCCCCAGCCCTTCGGCTTTCAGGCGGAATGGACGATCGGCCGCGGACCCGCTCTCAACGCCGCCCAGACGGCCGTTACCGAGCGCGCCCTGTATGGTGGATATGTCGGCTGCAACTACAAGTGCGACACTCACCGCTATGGCACAATCTTCCCGTACTGCCGTTACCAATACTTCCAGGGCGGGTACAAGTCGGCCAACAACGCGCCGTACTCGACTATCAACGAATGGGATTTCGGCATCGAGTGGCAGATCCGCAAGGAAATCGAGTTGACTACCGAGTACGTGATCACCGACCGCACCAACCTCACGGCTTTCTCAACCGCCAACACGCGATCCTACGGCCAATTCGATGGCCAGGTACTGCGCTTCCAGTTGCAATGCAATTACTAGTGCCCGCGTGTTAGTGTTCGTTGCCGGAACAGATCCAGCGAAAGGGAATTTTTCATGTTGCGGCTAACTACCAGCGCCCTGCTCATGCTCATTGTCCTCGGCAGTTTTTGCTTCGCTTTGGGCCGGGATTGCTGCGAACGCTGCGGTTGCAAGCTGCAGTGCAAGGTCGTGTGCGAATGGAAAACATACAAAGTGCTTCGCTACAAAGTGGAGCACACCGAGTGCCCGCCCCCCTGCTGCGTCTGCTGCGATGACCACTGCATCATCGGATGCCCCAAGCCCATCAAGATTCTGAGTTTGAAGCCGCACTATGAGGAACGCAAAAAGTTGGTAGGGCAGCACACGGTTCAAACTTGCCCCCAGTGCGATCATCAAGACTCCGCTACTCTGCCCAACAAGTCCTCCAGTGCAATGACCGCGACCTCGACCTCGACCACTACAGACCGCTAGCCGCCGACTAGAAGTTTCACCAGGCTGCGCGATCGCAGGGAAGCCATCACAATATCGCGCCGGTCAAGCCGCGATTTTGCGATCCGCGAGCAGCGCCACGCCACGCGGTTTCTCGTCGCCGCCTCGCCACTTGGACTGTCAAATCCCTGCCAAATCCCTGCTCGTCCAATACGACGGCCCCACCCGCCAAATCCGCTCACCCCAAAAGCGGCGCAATCTCCCGCTCGATTCGCTCCGGAGTATCCGTCGGAGCATACCGCGCTGCCACCCTCCCCTCCCGATCCACCAGGAACTTGGTGAAGTTCCACTTGATCCCTTCCGTTCCCAGAATCCCCGGCTGCTGCGCCTTGAGAAACTGGTACAACGGGTGCGCGCCGGGACCATTGACCTCGATCTTGGCAAACATCGGAAACGTCACCCCATAGTTGACCGAGCAGAACCGCTCGATCTCGGCCGCGTCCCCCGGCTCTTGCCGTCCGAACTGATCGCAAGGAAATCCCAGCACGACCAGCCCCGCACCCCCGTGCTTGCGATACAACGCCTCCAGCCCCGCGTACTGCGGCGTAAAACCGCACTTGCTGGCCACGTTGACGATCAACAACACCTTTCCGCGATACCGGTCCAGCGATACCTCCTCGCCAGAGAGCAGCCGCGCGGAAAAATCGTACACGCTAGCGGGATGGGACATGCGGCTCGGCTCCTGCGGGGCAGGCAATGCGACCTGCTCCTCCCAAAAACGGCAGGCGCGTCATCCGCCTTTGCGGTCCGCCTCGGGAAGGTAGCGTGGCAGCTTTTGCTGGGCGTGGATCGGCTGAAAGCGAGTCATTCGCTGCCGTCCGTCGATCATCGGCAAGCTCAGCATCCCCTCCCCCACCAACGGCTTCGCGTAGCGAATAAACTCGTCCGTCACATCGTAGCCGCTAGGCGCTATCCAGCCAGAGGGAAACTTGCGCTCGCTATTGGCGACCTTTTCCAACGGCGCCTTATCGTAATACACGCTGTAATTCGGCCCCGGATGCCGCAAAATCGTCGACATATAGCCCGTCTGCCCCGTCGCCGCCAGATGCGCCGCCATCCGCCCCGCCTGGTACGCCTCCTCCAGATCCACCGTCGATGCATACCCCATCGAGTGCCGCTGGTCCGTCCCCGGCACGTTCCCCCGCGCCGCCCCTTTCACCTTCAGGCCCACGCGGTTCAAGTAGTTCACCACCGTCTGCGCCACGGTCGTTTCGCTCGAACTGAACTGCACGTGCCCAAATGAGTCCCGCCGCTCACCCAGACTCCCCACGTTGAACCCCTCGCTAATCACCACCAGGCATCGCCCATCCCGCCGCAACTGGTCGTTCACGTTGTCCGCCAACTGCTCGATGCTGCACGGGCTTTCCGCCAGATAAATCTGCAGCGGCATCTGCCGGTGCGGGTCCGCCAGCCGGGCCGCCGCCGGAATGAAACCGATCTTCCGCCCCATCGCCTGCATCACCAGCACCGGATCCGCCGGCGAAGAGCCTTCGTTTTCTTCGTTCGCGTACTGCACCGCGTGCATCCAATACTTCGCCGTCGACCCATACCCCGGCGTATGGTCGATCAGCGTAAACTCGCTGTCCCCCACGTCGTTGTCGATCGTCTTCGGTCCGCCGATCCCCACCAGGTCCAATCCCCGCTCCCGCGCCAGCGCCGCCACCTTGTGCGCCGTGTCCATCGAGTCGTTCCCGCCGATGTAAATGAAGTACCCCACGTCGTGCGCGCGGAACACCTCGATCACCCGCTCAAAATCCTCTTTCTGGTTCGGCTTCAGCTTGTACCGGCACGTGCCGATCGATCCCGCCGCCGGCGTATACCGCAATAACGAAATCTCCTCCACCGGCTGCGCCGACAGATCCAGCAGCTCCTCCTTCAGCACCCCCTCGATCCCATGCACCGCGCCATACACCGCGCCGATCCCCTCAAACTCGCGCGCCGCTTCAATAATCCCCCGCAGCGTGTTATTGATCACCGGACTCGGGCCGCCGCTCTGCGCGACCACCATATTGCGTCGTTTGGTCATAGTTAAAACCCGTAAAAATGCCCCGCGTGCGGGCAGGCGCAACCGGAAAGGGAGTGAATTTTAATGGCCCTCCGACCCCCGAGCAATCGCCCGCCGCCCCGCGCCTCCATTTGACGTACTTGCTCGCTGGTCCCAAACGCCGCCCCACGGTTTCGCGCACCTGTCCGTCTCGGCCCCCCAGCGATAAAATGCACGATTCGTCACGGATGCAACGCTTGACTCCTCGGTGAACCTACGGCATGCCTAGAACGGACATCGTCATCAAAGGGGCCCGGGAGCATAACCTGCGAAACGTCGACGTTTCGATCCCCCGCAACCGCCTCGTCTGCCTCACCGGAGTCTCCGGTTCCGGCAAAAGCTCGCTCGCCTTCGACACCCTCTACGCCGAGGGTCAACGCCGCTACGTCGAAAGCCTCTCCAGCTTCGCCCGCCAGTTTTTGGGCCAAATGCCCAAGCCCGACGTCGAGCACATTTCCGGCTTGAGCCCCTCGATCTCGATCTCGCAAAAATCCAGCGGCCAAAACCCCCGCTCCACCGTCGGCACGATCACCGAAATCTACGACTATCTTCGCGTCCTCTACGCTCGGGTGGGCCAGGGCCATTGCCCCCAATGCACACGCCCCATCACGGCCCAGAGCCGCGAGGAAATTCTCGAGCGCATCCTCCAGCTCCCCGTGGGCACGCACCTCCTGGTCCTCGCCCCCCTCATCCGCGCCCAGAAAGGCGAGTACAAGGATCTCTTCGAGGATCTCCGCAAGCAAGGCTTCAATCGCGCCCGCGTCGACGGCGCCGTCGTCCAGCTTGGCGACGAGCTCCGCCTCGACCGCCAGATGCGGCACGACATCGAAGTCGTCGTCGACCGTCTGACCCTCAACCCCGGCGTTCGCGGCCGCCTGGCGGAAGCGGTCGAGGCCGGCCTCCGCCTCGGCGAAGGCGCCCTGATCGTCACCCCCGACGCAGGGCGGACCCCGGCCGATTCCCCGGCATCCACCGCATCCCGTGCCCCCCTCCCGCCCCCATCCGGCGAGTCCGGCTACGACGAGGGGGACGATTCCGCCCCATCCGGCGAACTCCCCGGATTCGCGGATCCCTCCGCCCCGCGCGAACCCCGGTCCAAGCGCAAGCGCGGCGCCAACCCCCTCGACCTGGTCCTCTCCTCCCATTACGCCTGCACCCACTGCGGCCTCAGCTTCGATCCCCCCTCGCCCCAGCTCTTCAGCTTCAACAGCCCCCAAGGAATGTGCCCCGGCTGCGACGGCCTCGGCGAGATCTACGGTTTTAATCCCGAGCTTCTCGTCCCCAACGGCGACAAGTCCTTCAAGGACGGCTGCTTCGAGCTGATCGGCCCCTGGAAAGACCTCGGACGCTGGCGGCGGCACATCTTCCAAGGCGTCGCCGATTCCATCGAGCGAAAACGAGGCATCGAACAAGGCACCCTCCTCGAAACCCCCTGGGCCAGGCTCGACCCCGACCTGCAGCGCGTCTGGCTCTGGGGCGCCGGCGACGAACACATCACCTTCACGTGGCGGCAAGGCGCATCCGGCCAGAAGTACGGCGGCCAATTCGAAGGGATCATCCCCCAACTGCACGCCCGCTACCGCGCCAGCGAAAATCCCATGCACCGCCGCCAGTTGGAAAAATACATGCAGGTCGCCCCCTGCGCCGCCTGCGGCGGCAGCCGGCTCAAGGAACAGGCCCGCGCCGTCACCCTCGCCTCCTCCAATCCCCGCTTCGCCGACCGCAAACGTCTGTCCCTCCCCGAAGTCTGCCGCCTCGCCGTCTCCGATGCCGCCGAGTTCTTCGCCGGTCTCGAACTCGACGCCACCGGCCAAACCATCGCCGCCGAAGTCCTCAAGGAAGTGCGCGGGCGGCTCGGCTTCCTCGCCAACGTCGGCCTGGAATACCTCTCCCTCGATCGCACCGCCCCCACCTTGTCCGGCGGAGAGTCCCAGCGCATCCGCCTGGCCGGGCAAATCGGCTGCGGACTCGTCGGCGTCCTCTACATCCTCGACGAGCCGTCGATCGGCCTCCATCCCCGCGACAACGACAAGCTGCTCGACACCCTGACCCTCCTCCGCGACAAGGGCAACACCGTGGTCGTCGTCGAGCACGACGAAGACACCATGCGGGCCGCCGACACGATTATCGATTTCGGCCCCGGTCCCGGCGTGCGCGGCGGCGAAGTCGTGGCCACGGGAGACGCCAAAAAAATCGCCCGCTCGCCCCGCAGCGTCACCGGCCAATACCTCAGCGGCAAAAAGC
>JALHPA010000186.1 GCA_022842745.1 Pirellulales bacterium | reverse complement strand
TCCTCCGGCGGAGGCCCCGGCGAAGGACACTCCACGTTCGACGAGCGACGCTTCGCTAAGACGATCGATTCGGACAGCTTCTCCCGCGAGCAGACGGACAAGCTGGCCGGTATGTGGCGCGGCACCTACTCGCCGACCACCACTCCGCGGATGACGATCAAGGGGGTCGAGCCGGCCGAAGGCTCGGCGCGCGACAGCCGACTGGTCATCAAGTCCCGCGCCGTCGCCCAAACCGACGGCATGACCCGCACTGGGGCGGACTACGAGTTGATCGAGCTGATCGGCGAGGGGGGGGTAGGGGTCGTGTACGCCGCGCGGCAAGCCTCGATCGACCGCACCGTGGCGGTCAAGATGCTCAAGCCGCAAAGCGCCAATCTGGTCGAACAGCGGGAGAAGTTCTTGAGCGAGGCCGTCGTCACCGGCGATCTCGACCACCCCAACATCGTTCCGATTTACGACCTGGGGGCCAACGATACCGGCGCGCTCTTCTATTCGATGAAGCGCGTGCAGGGCACCCCGTGGCACTCGGTGATGGCCAGAAAGAGCCTCCCGGAGAACCTGGAAATCCTGCTCAAGGTGGCGGATGCCGTTGGCTTCGCTCACTCGCGCGGCGTCATCCACCGCGATCTGAAACCCGAAAACGTCATGCTCGGCGATTTCGGCGAAGTCCTTGTCATGGACTGGGGACTGGCCGTTTCCACTCCCGAGTTCCGCAAGGCCGGCAGTATTACCCAATCCGGCAGCATGGGGGGCACCCCCGCCTACATGGCCCCGGAAATGGCCACCGGGCCGATCGAAGTTGTCACCCCCTCCGCCGATATTTACCTGCTCGGCGCGATCCTGTACGAAATCATCGCCGGGCAACCGCCGCACACCGGCAAAAACGTGATGGCCTGCTTGTTCGCCGCCGCGCGCAACGAGATCCAGCCGACCACCTACAGCGGCGAATTGCTGGAGGTGGCCCGCAAGGCCATGTCCACCGATCCCAAGACTCGCCATCCTTCCGCCCGCGACTTTCAGACGGCGATTCGCGAATACCAGGCCCACAGCGAGAGCATCGCCCTCTCCACCCGCGCCGACGAAGACCTCAAGGACGCCGAGCGGACCAACGACTACCAATCGTATTCCCGCGCCCTGTTCGCGTTCCAAGAGGCTGCCGCCCTGTGGGAGGGAAATACCCGCGCGCTCGCCGGCGTTTCGGCCGCCAAGCTGGCCTACGCCCGCAGCGCCACCAACAAGGAGGACTACGATCTCGCCGCGTCGCTGCTCGACGCTGCCGACCCGGCCCATACTCTGCTGGCTAGGCAAATCGCCGCCGCCCAGGCGGAACGCAATGCCCGTCAGCAGCGTCTCCGCAATGCCAAACGGATGGCAGTGGGCCTGGCCGCCGCGCTTCTGATTATCATCACCGTGGCCCTGGCCTGGGTCAGCCACCTGGCCGACGTGGCCGCCAAGGAGGCCGAAACGGCCGTCCGCGAAAAGAACGCCGCCGACAAGGCCCGCAACGACGCTGTCGCCTCCGAGAACTCGGCCAAGACGTCTGCCCGCATCGCCGAGGTCCGCCGCCAGGAAGCCGTTACCGCGACCAAAACCGCCGTCCAGGCCAAAACCGCCGCCGAAGAGGCGCAGGCGGCCACGCTGCTGGCCAAGTCCCAAGAGGAACAAGCCGCCTACATCGCGCGGATCGGCCTGGCCGCCGCGCGGATCGACGAAAACGCCTTCGGTGAAGTGGAACAAATCCTCGAGGAGGGGAATCCCGAATTGCGCGGCTGGGAATGGGGCCGGTTGAAGTTCCTGTGCGGCCGGGCGCTGGCCACGTATCCCGCCTTGCAGCAGGCTGAATTCGGCCCGGTCGATTCGGTCGCGTTCGCGCGCGACGGCCAACAGTTCGTCACCGGGAGCTGGGATCGCAAAGTCCGGGTCTGGAGCGCCGCCGACAGCCGCCAGCCGATCCGCGAGCTGGATTACGGCGCGTTGTACGTCCACGCGGTGGCCTTTTCCCCGGATGGGAAGTTGATCGCCGCCGGCGGCAACGACCCGGCGGGCTTCGTCAAAGTGTGGAAGGTCGACACGGGCAAGCTCGTGCGGAGCGTGACCGGCCACACCGATTCCGTCCTTTCGGTCGCGTTCGACAAGGCAGGGAAACGCCTCCTGACCACGTCCTACGACAATACCGCCCGGATTACGGCCCTGGACGATTCCGCCCCCCCTCGGGTGTTCGACGGGCACACGTGGTGGGTGTGGTCCGCGGCGTTTTCGCCTGACGAAACCCAGGTCGTCAGCGCTAGCCAGGACGGCACGTGCGTAGTCTGGCCGGTGCAGGCCCCCCCCGCGGATGCGCGCCCCGTCCCGGCCCAGTTCACGGGCCACCAGGGACCGGTGTACGCGGCCGAGTTCTCCGCCGATGGCAAATGGATCGTCAGCGGCGGCAACGACCGGCGGGTGCTATTGTGGCGCGTTTCCGAGGCCAAGCCCTATCCCTTCGAGAAGCTTTCGCAGCCTGGACTCGTCATTCCGCCGCCGCGGTTTTACGCCCTGGAGGGGCACGCCGCCGCCGTCCGCAGCGTGCATTTCGCCCAACATAAGGGGAAGCCGATCCTCCTCACCGGCGGCGACGACAACACCATCCGCGTCTGGGACGTCGCTAGCCGCACGGCCACCCAAGTGCTCCGCGGGCACGCCGGCGCGGTCCGCAAGCTCGACACTTGCGCCAACGAGGACCTGGTCGTCTCCGCCAGCCTGGACAAACAAGCCAAGCTCTGGAACATCGCCGGCTACGCCGAGACCCACGCGCTCAAGAGCCGCCATCTCGATGGACACGCCGACGCCGTTCTGCATGCCGCCTTCTCTCCGGCCGGCGACCGCGTGGTCACCTCCAGCCGCGATCGCACGGCGAAGATCTGGGATTGGCAACAAGGCACGGAGCTGCAGAACCTGGCCGAGGGGCACGAGTTTTTGGCTTCGACCGGCGTGTTCCTGCGCGACGAACGGCACTTTGCCACGGCCGCCGCCGACAATACCGTGCGCATTTGGGATCTCACCCGCGGCGTCGAAGTGCATCGACTCGACAAAACCGGCCGCAGCGCGGCGCTCGCCATTTCCCACAATGGCAAGTACCTGCTCACCGGCGGCAACAAAAAACAGGCCCAGCTCTGGGACGCGATCACCCACGAGCGCCTGGCCGAACTGGGGGGCCACGAGCAAGACGTCTCGGCGGTCGCCTTCTCCCCCGCCGACGACCTGATCCTGACTTGCGACACCGACGGACTGGCACAGCTTTGGAAATTTGGTGCGGACAAACCGCTGTGGAGCGTCCATGCCCACTCGTCCGCCATCAACGCCGCCACGTTCACTCCCGACGGCCGCCGCGTGCTCACCGCCAGCAGCGACAACACCGTCGGCCAGTTCGACGTCGCCACCGGTAAAGAATCTTCCGGCGGGGTCCTCTCCCATCCGCAAGGGGTGCTCTCGGTCGCCGTTACGCCCGATGGCGCTACGGCTGTCACTGCCGGGGTCGACGGCGCGGTCCGCGTCTGGAATATCCAGCCTGGCAGCGGCCCTGCCCGCGAAATTCGCTCGCTGGCCGGCCTGCTCGGAAAGGCCGGCACGGCCGCGATCGATGCCGAGGGAAAGCGCATGCTCACGGTCGCCGCGCTTCCCGCCGGGCAAGACGCCGCCGGCCGCAAACTGGCGGCTGGCCAACGCTCCGCGGTGCAGTTCTGGGATTTGGCCAGTGGCCAGGAGCAAAAGGCCGATCGGATCACCGCAGGCATGGTCTGGTCGGCGGCGTTTGCCCCCAGCCCTGGCAAGGTGCTGCTCGTCGGCGGAAATGGAGCGCGTTTGTGGCAGATGGGGGGCCAGGAAAGCCTGATGAACTTCACCTCGCACGGCGCGGTCGCGTCGGCCAACTACTCGCCGGACGGAAAATTCATCGTTACCGGCGGCTGGGACATCTCGGCCAAGATCTGGGACGCCGCCACCGGCAAACCGGTTTTGCGGCTGGCCTTCGAGCACGAGGGATTCATCAACAGCGCCGTATTCTCTCCCGACGGCCGCGCGATTCTGACCGCCAGCGACGACGGTACCGCTCGCCTGTGGGATGCCCGCGACGGGCGAGAGCTGCGCCGCTTCGTCGGTCACGCCGACCGCGTGCGCAGCGCGCAATTCTCGGCGGACGGACGGCTGGTGATCACGGCTTCCAACGACAAAACGGCCAAGATCTGGTTCCTCGACGGCAAAGAGCTGATGACCCTCTCTGGTCACGAGTGGCCGGTCGTGCAGGCGGCGTTTGACTCGGCGGCCAATCGCGTCGTCACTGCCAGCGAGGACAACTCGGCCCGCATTTGGGACCTCTGTTCCGGCCAAGACTCGGCCCCCTTCGTCCAACTGGACGGCCACACCGCCGCCGTGACGTCGGCCTGTTTCTCTCCCGACGGCGATCGCGTCGTCACCGGCAGCCGCGACGCCACGGCCAAGGTTTGGGATGTCGCCTCCGGGAAGGAAATTCTGACTCTCCGCGGCCATACGCAGGAGGTGACCAGCGTCGCCTTCTCGCCGAATGGCCTGTATGTCGTTACCGGCGGGCGGGAAGGCAACGCCATCGTCTGGCTGGCCTCCGACTGGCGGGTCGTCGAACCGGCGCCGGTTCCGCGCCTGGAGACCGCACGCACTGGCCGAACCGCGATTCGCCAGTCCGCGTCGCAATAATCCGGGAACATCCGCTTACGCCGCGCGGCGGTCGGCGGCGTCCGGCGGCGCGCTGGTCTGATGCGCACTATGAAGATCGGAACGGGGCAGATCCGCATTTGGCAGATCCATCGCCAGAAGGTCGGTGATATTACCGCGCACCCAGCGCGACTCTCCTGGATGGTCCGCTTCCGTGACCCGCATCGGCATCCCGCGTGTCGGACCGAGCATCGTGGACGTAACCAGCCCCTCAATTTCCGCCCCCGGGACGACGGAAAGCCCGAACCGCTGCCAGAGCGTCCCGAGCGTGATCCGCAATGTCATCATCGCCAGCGGACCGCCGATGCACATTTTGGGACCGGCGGCGAAGGGGAGATACTCGTAGGGGGAGGGGTCGATGGTTTCCCACCGCTCCGGCCGGAATCGGTACGGATCGGCAAAGGATCGCTCCAGGTGATGGGTGATAAACTGGCTGAAAATCACCAGCGACCCGGTTGGCAGATCGAACGGACCCAACCGGGTCCGCTCCGCCGTGACCCGTTGGGAATAGCTCGAGGCCGGCAATACCCGCATGCTCTCCTGCACCACGCGGTCCAACAGGGGCAACAACTCCAGTTGATCCAGCCGCGGCGGCGCTCCTGAGAGTACGTTGCGCAACTGCGCCCGCAGGGCGTCGCCGACCGGCGGGTGCTGGGCCAGCAGGAACAGAGTCCAGGTCAGCGTGTTGGCGGTCGTCAGGTGGGCCGCCGCGAACAGGATCGCTGCTTGCCCGATCAATTCCTCGTCGCTTAGCCCCACCCCCTGGTCGTCGTGGGCGCGGATCAGGAGGCTCAGCACGTCGGTTCCTAGGTCGTTGGCCCCGCGTCGCAGCTCGATCATCCGGCAGATGTCGGCTTCCAGCGCCTCGGCCTGCGCCAGCAGCCGTTCGTAGTCGCCTGGATCGCGTGCCCGGGAGAGCAGGCTGCCGATTCCCAGCTCGTGGTTGGCCCGCACCCACCGTTCCGTCTGCTCGCCGATGGCATAGGCCAGGTCGGTGCGGTCGAATCCGAACAGGATGCTGCTCGTCACCCGCAACATGAACCGCGTCATGTCGGCGAATACGTCGCGGGTCTGCCCGGACTGCCAATCGCCGAGCATTTCTTCCACCAACCCCGCCAGAGCGTCGCGGTAGTTTTCGATCGATCGTTTCTGGAAAGGCCCCATCACGATCCGCCGATTGCGCTTGTGGGTGTCGCCGTTCATCGTCAGCAGGCCACAGGTCAATCGACGCTGGGCGGAGCGCTTTGGACCGCGGAGGGCGAAAAATTGCGAATGAAAGGTTTGCGTGTCGCATAGCACCCGCTGGTTGTAGTGCGGTCCGAACGCGAACACGATCCGCGCTCCTTGCTCCTGGAGGGCGCAGATTTCGCCGTGCCGCTCGTATAGAGCGCGCATGCAGGCGATC
>JALHPA010000185.1 GCA_022842745.1 Pirellulales bacterium | reverse complement strand
GGTGATACGCCATCAGGGCTTCGTCGAGCGATCGGCGGGTGCGGGCAAACTTGGGCGGATCGAGTATGACGACGCCGAATCGCTCGCCGCTGGCCACCAGCTCGTCGACGATTTCAAACGCATCGCCGGTCCGGAAACGGAGGTTGGAGACGCCGTTCAGCTCGGCATTGGCTTCCGCCAGGGCCACGGCCTTGGCGCTGGTATCGGCGCAGAGCACTTCTTTCGCCCCCCCCAGTCGGGACGCCGAGAGTCCGAATCCGCCGCTGTAGCAGAACAGATCGAGCACCCGCCGATCCTTGCAATAGCCGGCCACCGCCTTGCGATTCTCCCGCTGATCGACGTAAAACCCGGTTTTTTGGCCAGTCGCCAGGTCGACCCCGTAGCGAATGCCGTGCTCGGTGATAAACGCCGGGGCCTCGAACGGGGCGCCCCAGATCGAGCCTTCTTCGATCGAGACGCCTTCCAACTGGGCCAGCCCCCGGTCGCTGCGGAGCACAATTCCGCGCGGGCGGAGCAATTCCACCAATAGCCCCACGATCTCATCCAACCTCCGGACGATGGCCAGCGCCGAGGGCTGAACGACCAGAAAGTCGGCATAACGGTCGACGACCAGGCCGCTCAATCCGTCCGCTTCGCTGAACACGACCCGCGCGGCGTCGGCCGGTTCGAGGTAACCCAGCTCGCGGCGAAATTCGACCGCGGCAGTTAAGCGCCGCCGCCAGAAGTCCAGGTCGATCGACTCCCCAGCCTTCCAGGTATACAGCCGCACGAGGATCCGGCTGTGCGAGTTGTACAGCCCCCGCGCGATCCACTTGCCATTATCGGCCAAGAGATCGACCACGTCTCCATCGGCGGGCGAGCCTTCCACCCGAGCCACGGCGGAATCCAGCACCCACGGGTGGCGGCCAAAAAAGGGCCGCGCCTTGCGGGGCTTGAGAATCGCCCGCGCCGCGGCGAAGCCCGCGACGTTGACAGACTCGGGTTCCAGGAAAGGATCATTGCTCGTGGCGGACATAGTGCGACCCGAATTTCGAGCCAGCCACGATCGGGACCCCCACAGGCGCACTCGAGCGAGCGACGATCCGGAGAGGGCGCAACGGCGGTCTGGTACGATCAGAATATCAGTCCCAACCCGGTCCCCATAAGGGGCGAGTGGGATGCGATCGCAAAGAATGCCCAGAAAGCACACCGCGCCGGGGGATTGCCATCAGGATGGGGCAATCCCCCGCGCGCGACGCGAGGGTTCGATTCCAGGGCGGGCGACGCCGACCGCTTACGGGGCCGCGGGACCAGGAACAATGATCGGCGACGACATGGTGGGCTGGCCGCAGGCCTGTTCTTCGCAGGTGTTGCACGCACTCCCATAGGTCGGCATCGCCGTGACCACGGGGGTCGCCTTGGGCCGGCAGCAGTTACAACCGGTGGACGCAAGCGTTGCCAACGTTGCGACCGCGATAAGCAGAAACTTGCTCATGACTCTCTTCTCTCCGATCGAAAGGTCGGCGGAACGGGTGGGCGCAGGGGAATCGAACCTTGCGGGTGGCGGCGTCCGCGGCGCAACCGCGCTTTGGGGCGCACCCGGTAAAATCCATCCCGCGAAAGCGGTGGGCTGGACAACTCTACAACACGCCTCCGGATGTGCAAACGCAACGCGCAGTTTTTTTGCCGCAAAGGCGTGGAAAAAAATCGACGGCCGGTTGTGGATTTAGTGCTACATTTTCTTACGTGGCGTTGTGCGCGCGATTGCGAGCGCCACAGGCAAAACCACGATGTGACCAACCGCGGTCGATCCGCTTGGGTTTCAGGATATGCGCGTCTTAACGGTCGTTCGGTCGTGGAGTCGGCCTCCCTTGGCGCTGGCGATCGCCACTTGCGCTGCTATCGTTTGGTCGGGGTACGCCGGCCGGCCGGGTCATGGCGCCGAGAGCGCGGCGCCGGAGAGCTTGCCTGCGCACGAAGCCGCGGCGCTCCCGGAAGAAGCTGCCTCGTTGGGGACCGCGGCAAGCACTGCTCTCGAACAAGAAAGCTGCTTGTCTTCGCGACCGCACGACAGTATTTGGTGTATTAGCACCCGCTCGCTGCCGTGCCACTGCGTGACGCTCGACGCGGACGTGACCCTGCGCTGCTCGAGGCGCGTCGACGGCCGTTGGGTCGCGGCGGCGTTTGAGGATTTCGCGGGCGGGAATAGCGATGGCTCGCTAACCTGCATCGTCATTCACGGCAACCGCATCGAAAACTCCGAGGCGATCCGGGAGGGGCTGCTGGCGTATCGCCGGATCTCGGCTTACATGCCGGAGAATCGACCGCTGCGGTGGGTGATCTGGTCCTGGCCGAGCGACCGCGAGCACGGCGTGCTACGGGATCTGCGCAGCAAGGCCGCGCGGGCCAACAGCGAAGCGAAGTACGTGGCCTGGGCGTTGGCCCGGCTCGACCCGCATGCGCCGGTGGGCCTGTTGGGATTCAGTTTCGGCGCGCGGATCACGACGGGGGCGTTGCACGAACTGGCCAGCGGCGCCCCCACCTCGCATGAAACGGTCGCGGCGCTGCCGGAGCGAAACGCCGTGCTGGTCGCCGCCGCCGTCGATAGCGACTGGCTGGCGGCCGGCCACCCCCACGGCAGGGCGCTGGAGTCGGTCGAGACCATGACCTTGATCAACAACCATTGCGATGCCCTCCTGCGCCGCTACCACTGGCTCGATCGCTTCCGCGAGCCGGAGGCCCTGGGTGTGGTGGGGGCCAGCGGCCGATCTCCCCTGTACACCAGGCTCCGCCAGACCGACGCCTGCCGGCAATTGGGCAAAACGCACGATTGGGAACTGTACTTGAATTCCACGGTGCAGTTGCGGCAGATGGCGGCGGGACTGCTCGGCCCCAATCCGGCCGAGCTAGCGACTGCCAAGCGATAGGTCCGTCGCCCGTGCCTGCCCGCTCGCCGCCGCGATCGCGATCGTGGCGCGGTGTGTTTACGCCGGCTCAAGCGACCTTTGCACCGCTTCCAATACACGCATATTGGCCAGGCCATCCTCGGCGGGGAACGGCAACTCGCCCCGCTCGATGCCCGTGCAGAACGCCTTCACTTGTTCCACGTACTGCCGCGCCAAGCCAAACGGAATGCGTTCGCTGCCCGCATCGGTGCGGTGGATCAATTCAGTCTCCGGTTCAGGCAGAACTCCGTCGGGGAACTCGATCGACCCTTGCGTTCCGACCAATTCGATCCGGTTGCGATAGGGGCACTCGAAGCTGCAATCCAACAGCGAGATTACGTGGTTTTCGAACCGCAATTGGAACCCGGCGGTCATATCCACCCCGGTGGAATGCCGCGTCGCCCAGCCGCGGACCTCGACCGGCTCCGCCCCGGTGAACAATCGCGAGGCGTTTATCCCATAACAGCCCAGATCGAACAGCGCTCCCCCGCCCCGCCCCGGATCGAGCCGCCAGTCGGAGCGATCGATCTGAAACGAGAAATCCATCTTCACCAGCCGCAGGTCCCCGATCCGGCCTTCTCGCACCATTTGCAAGGCGCGCGCCGTGCGAGGGTGGTGCCGCCACATTGCGGCCTCCATAAGCATCACCCCGTAGCGCCGGCAGGCGGCCACGATTTGCTGCGCTTCGGCCGCGTCGCGGGCCAAGGGCTTTTCACACAGGATGTGCTTCCCGGCGGCCGCCGCCAGCACGGCGTATTCCAGGTGCAGCTCGTTGGGCAGCGGCAGATACACCGCATCGATCGCCGGATCGGCCAACAGCGCCTCGTAGCGGTCGTAATGACGCGGGATGCCAAACTCGGACGCCCATTCCCGTGCTTGCTCCCCCCGCCGACTGGCGATCGCGGCCAGTTGCGATTTTCCAGACGCCTGGATCCCTTCGATCATCCCGCGCCGACCAATGCGGGCGCAACCCAAAATGCCAAACTGGATCATACGATTCGAGACCTCGGACAAAGCCGACGGAAAAGGGTGGGGGGGTGGATGAGGCGCTGCTCCGTTCGTCCTCAGACGTTCTGGTTCGTGCGGCGAAAGGTCAGCGGGCCGTTGAACTCGCCGCAGTCGCCGCAGTAGTGGGTCATGCCGCGGCGCGGACGCCGGTGCCGCGTGTAGGACTGCTTGCAGGCGGGGCAGGACGCTTGCCAGGCCCCCCCCGGCATGCGCGCCTCGCCGCACCGCTCCGGAACGGCGCCAATCCGCTCGCAAATCGCTCGCCACTTGGGTCCATGCCCCGCTCGGTAGCCGGCGAGCGCGTGGGCGATTTCGTGCAAAATCACGTCCCGTATCGCCGCCTCGTCATTGGCCATGACGAAGTAAGCGGAAAGCTCGATCCGCCGTTCGGCGTGCCGGCACAGTCCCAGCGCGCACTTGCGGCGGTTGAAGCCGAACTCCCAAGCGCTCAGCTTGTGCTCGGATATCAGTCGCAGCGCCAAATCGCGGGCCGCCGAGGGAGACATGCAAAGCGAGAATAATCTAAGGCGTCGTTCCGCGGACAGCCAACCGTCCGACCATGATAAGGCGCGGCCCGGTTCTTTGGGGAGTGCAAAGCGAGGCCCAATCGCAGCGGCGGCGCCAAAAAAAGCCGGCGGCGCTCCACGCAGGAACGGCCGCCGGCTGAATTACCGAATCTTCGGTCAACAAAAACAGGGGAAGAAGTTACTTGGTGACCTTTTCCTTGTCCTTCTTGACCATCTCAAAGCCCTTCTTGGTATCCTTGAACACCATTTCGACCTTGTCCTTGTCTTCCTTGGCCTTCTCGACCTTGCCTTTGCACTTGTCGCAGCAGAAGGCCACTTCCACGCCCGCGATCGTCACCTTCTGTTCGGGATTGAGCTTCCCGCCGCTGAACGGGCATTTGACCTGCTTCATTTGGCCGGTGGCGACCATTTGATGGTGCGCCGCGGCCGCGAACTTGGCTTCGTCCTTCTTGAAGCCGGGAATACACTTCTCGCAGCAGAAGTGCAGCTTGCCTCCTTCAAAGTCGATCGACACGCTCTCGTCCACATCGTGGCCAATGCCCATCACGGGGCAAAACGCGGCCGACTTCTTCTCTTCCTTCTTCTCCTCGGCCTTGTCGAACGCCTGGAGCGAAACCGCCGAACCCAGGGCCAACACCGCCATCACGGCAAACGAAATCACGCGCTTCATGTTCAAATTCTCCAAAAAAAGTGATCCAACGTTATCGTTCACAAACTCAAGACCGTTGCGACGGTCATTCGATCGAAGAGCGGCGCGCCCTTGCTCCGGCAAGTGGACCGCCTGGCTCCATAGCTCCCGACGAGGAGCGGACAACCCGATTCTCGCGATGCGCCGGTTCCGCGGGGTAATGCCGTCCCAATGGGACGGGTTCGCGGCTGCGGCGTCCGTTCAACCTGCGCACATCATCGGCGCAGGGAGCTTCTCTCAGACCGTCCAGCTACAGAGCAGGACGCGCAAGGAGGCCCCGCCAGGACGCGGGACGATTGGAATGGGGGTTCGGTACCGCTGGCCGTCCTGCCCTGCCACGCGGAGGAAATGGGCGCCCGCCTCCAGCACCGTGCCCGCCTTGAGCACTCGTGACGAGTCTTGCTGCGGAACAGGGGGAACCGGATTATTAACCGGCGGAAGGCAAACGCACTCGTCCCGTACTCCCGACGGCGAGCCAAGAGTGGTCCCCTCAGCGGGGATGTGGTGCCGGGCATTCTTCGCAGCGGCGACTTGCGATCCAACGCTGGCGACTTGCGATTCAGCGCCGGCAACTTGGGTCGCGGCTCGGCCGCCCTTTTTCGAACAGCAGGAATGCTCAGCTTTGGCGGCGGGGCTGGACTCTTTTTGCGAAGCAGCGTTCGCCACGACCTTCCCTGTAACGCCATCTGTTGAGCCGCCCAAGCGCTGCTCTGCAGCCGAACCCTTGGCGCAACATGATCCGGCACTACCTTGCTGGCATCGACCGCAGCATTGACCGCTAGCGCGCGATTGGTTGTCGCAACGGCATTTTCCTATTTCAGCGCCCAGCGCGGGAAAGGGCGCGATCGTAATGGCAACTGCCATCACCAAAGCGACTGTTCGCCGAACCAGGTTGCTGAACATAGGACTTACCAGAGATTTCGAAGCGGTGGACATCCGGCCGCCTAGGAGCAGTATCCAGCCCTGCGCCCACCAATTCAAGAGATCGGAAGAGC
>JALHPA010000184.1 GCA_022842745.1 Pirellulales bacterium | reverse complement strand
GCGAGAGCTTTTGCAACTGGAATGCGCCGTATCCGTTGCCGGGGCGTTTTGATTCCGGCCGTCCGAGCGGTATCTTTTCATCGGCTCTCGTTTTCGGACGACCAGCGACCGGAAAGCGTCACGCTTTTTGCCATCGGTCCCCAGCTTTACCGTAGGATACCAGCGGAGTATTCGATGACCGATCGAGGTCCAGACGAGCGGATCGTGCTCGCGATTCACGGCGGGGCAGGCGTGATCGCACGTGAGACACTCCCCGCGGACGTCGAAGCCGCCGTGCGGCGCGATCTGGCCGATGCGCTGACCGCGGGAGGACAGGCGCTTCTTCGCCCAGGCGGCACAAGCCTGGACGGCGTCGAACAAGCCGTTCGCGTACTCGAAGATTCCCCAGTATTCAACGCCGGCCGGGGTTCGGTGTTTACCCGCGAACGCACGATCGAATTGGATGCGGCGATAATGTGTGGCCAGACCCTGCGGGCCGGCGCATTGGCTGGCGTGACGTCGCTCAAGAATCCGATCTCGGCTGCTCGGACCGTAATGGAACGCTGCGAGCACGTATTAATGATCGGCGCCGCGGCCGACCGGTGGTGCGCGGAACATGGCGCGGAAGTCGTGCCTCCCGAATACTTCCATACGCCCAACCGACTGTTGGAGTTGGAAGAGAAGTTGCTTGCCGCTGCAAAAACCGGGTCCGAGATCGAACCGCGGACCAGCTCCATCGCGGCCCTCACCCAGGATCATCGTTTTGGCACGGTGGGGGCGGTGGCACTCGATCGGGCTGGCAATCTGGCGGCGGGCACGTCCACGGGCGGGCGTTCCATGAAACGGTCGGGGCGAGTCGGCGATTCCCCGCTCATCGGCGCAGGGACCTATGCCGACAATGCAAGCTGTGCCATCTCGGCAACGGGGGACGGGGAGTTCTTTATTCGCGTTTGCTGCGCTCGGACGATCGCCGCCTTGGTCGAGTACCAGGGTTTGTCGCTGCAAAGGGCGGGCGAGGAAGTCTTATTCCGCAAGATCCAACCGCTCGGCGGCGCCGGCGGCGTAATCATCCTCAATCGGCGTGGCGAAGCGGCATTCCCTTTTTCAACACTGGGAATGTACCGCGGCTTTTTGACAGCCGACGGCCGAATCGATGTGCAAATCTATCGCGAGGATTCCGTTCCGTAGCGACTAGGGGCCGTTCTCGGTTTCAAGCACGACACGCCCTTTTCGTCGCCTTCACTTTCGGAAACCGGTCGGTTGGCGTGCGGCTCAATCCACGTACAAAAACTCGTTCGCATTCAATAGCGCGTGGCAAAAATCGACGACGGTCGTCGGCGCGGAGCCGCTTGCTTCCCCGGTCGGCAGCGAGGTCGCTTGAGACGAGCCAAGATTCGCTATTGCAGTCGGTTGGTTGGCGGATGGCGTGTCGGCGGCGGAGTCTGTCGTGTTCGGCCCCCCTTCCGAGCTTTGAGGGACATCCGCCAGGAACTCCATTGCGGCGGCCAGGTCTTCGGAAGTAGGCTCGCGGCCAAATGCCGACGAAAAAGCCGCACGCACGAGCCGCTTCGAATCTCCCCCACCTTCAGTCCATAGCAAACCGGCCCACTGGCGGGCCTGTTCGAGCGAGAATTCTCCATTCAGTAGCGCCAACGCCTGGGGAGCGGTCGTCGTCGTCGCGCGCCGCGCACAACTGTTATGCATGTCCGGCAGATCAAAGGTCTCAAGCAACGGCAGCCGCAAGTTGCGCTTCGCCAGTACGTAGATCGAGCGGCGGTTGCGATCCTGCCGATCGCCGTCCGGTTTCCAGGCATAGTTGCTCGAAAGGGAGGCCGGCAACTCCGGCTTGGCGCTGGGGCCATACATCCGCAGGTTCAATTGCCCCGCGACAAATAGCGCCGCATCGCGAATCGACTCCCCGTCCAGACGCCGCCGCCGCGCGTGCCACAGCAGGTGGTTCAAAGGGTCGGCCGCTTGGGCCGCCGCGTGCGTCGCCTGGCTGGGATCGATCCGCGATGACTGGCGGTAAGTCGCCGACATGACCATCAACCGGTGCATCTCCTTCAGACGCCAACCGCGGTCAACAAACTCGACCGCCAGCCAATCCAAAAGTTCTGGATGGGTCGGCCGCTCGCCCATCACTCCAAAATCGTTGGGAGTGGCCACGATTCCCACGCCAAAGTGCTGCGCCCACAGCCGGTTCACCATAATCCGCGCCGTCAACGGATGATCGCCGCGCGTTAGCCAGTGCGCCAGAGCGCTTCGCCGCCCGGTACTGTGAGAAACCGCGCTCTCCACGCTCGGAAGCGGTTGGGCAGAGCCGAGAAACGACGGAAAACCGGGTTCGACGACTTCCCGCGGCTTGCGAAAACTGCCGCTGGCCAGCAAATGGGTCGGCGGCGCTTCCGTTCCGGCGTCGGTGATAGCCATCGCCATCGGCAACGGCTTGGGACGCAGGCCATCAAACGCGGCCAGCTTGGATTGCAGATCCTCATACCGCTGCTTCTTCTCTCCTTGCAGCTTGCCGGGCAGGTCTCGCAGCTTGGGCGTGATGGTCTTCATCGCCTGCACCGCCCACTGCTTCTGCTGTGGCGTACGCTGCTCCGGAGGCATTTTGAGGATCTGCTGAATCTCCGCTTCGTACTTCTCCGAACCCTCCGCGATGACCTTGGCCCGATCGTCCGCCAAAAGTTCATCCAACTCGCGGCGGATTTCGGCTGTCGCCGCTTGCCACTTGGCGTCTTGTTCGGCAAACGCCTGCCGCTCTTGGGGCGTCGCGACGGGCAGATCGTCGCGCGGCAGCATCGGCGCGAAAAACGCCTGCAAGCGGAAATAATCGGATTGCAATATGTCGTCGAACTTATGGTCGTGGCACTGGGCACAACCCATCGTCAGTCCCAAGAATGCCAGGCCGGTCGTGTCGGTGATGTCGTCGAGAATCTCTTGCCGCCGCTGTTTTACGTTGGCGGCGTTGTATTCGTCTGGATACAGCCGATTGAGCCCGGTCGCCACCAGCGCGTCGGGGTTGTCGGGTTCCAGTTCGTCCCCCGCGATTTGCTGCCGCACGAACCGGTCATAAGGCAGATCGTCGTTCAGCGACTTGATCACATAGTCCCGATAACGGAAAGCGTTGGGCCGGTGGGCGTCCTCTTTGAAGCCGTCGGTTTCCGCGTATCGCACCACATCCAGCCAGTGTTGCGCCCAGCGTTCGCCGTACCGAGGAGACGCCAGCAGCCGATCGACCTGTTTGGAATACGCCTCGGGCGATTGGTCGGAATCAAACTCGGCCAACTCCGCCGGTGTGGGGGGCAGGCCGGTCAAGTCATACGACAATCGCCGCAAAAGCACCCGCTTCTCGGCCTCCGGATTGGGATGCAGCCCCTTCTCTTCCAGCTTTGCCAATACAAATCGGTCGATCGGATTGATCGCCCAGGCGGCGTTGCGAACCTCTGGCAGCTCCGGACGCTGCGGTGGACGGAAGGGCCAGGCCCCGTGCTTAAATGGTTCGGAAGCGAACCCCGGCTTGGCTTGATCCGGCGCAGATTCAATGACAGCCTCGGCGACAGCAACCGCTATCGCCCCGCGCGGGCGGTCGGTCGTCTCGTTCGGCTCGCCAGCCCACGCTGCCGTGCTCGACAGCAAAACCAGGGTCAGTGCAATGAGATATCCGCGCATCCGCCGACTCCCAACGGCCTAGCCAACTTACAAACTCCCGTACTCCGGTGCTCTGTTTCCCGCGCGTTATTATGGCCGACCCGAGCCGCAAGCTGCAACCAATTTTTGCGGTCGAACCTTGGTCGGAACCGCGGATTGGCCGATCCAAGCCTATCGGTCGGTATCACGTTGGCATGCCCGGAGTGCCGTTTATCCGGCTGGCGACCGGCAGGAAGCGATGGACGGAATGGTTAGAACGAACCTAAGATTGATGAAAGCGACTCGTGTGCCCAAGGGTTCCCCCGTGTTATTGGGGTTGGAATTGGCCCGCCCTGGTCGATCGAGCCGTTGTCCGTCCGGAGGCCGAAAAGAATGAAAGTGCTAGCCAAGAGTGGGTTGTTAGCCATCGCTTTGAGCGGAATTTTATTGCCCTGCCTATCGCCGGCCCAGACGGTCGCCCCAGCGGCCCTTCCTGCCAAGGTCTCGGACGCCGACAAGACAGACGCTTCGACCACTCGCGATTCCCAGCAGCCTGATGCCAATCGCGGCGACGGTGTCGCCCCGCCCGCTGCTCCGACCGCTACCCCGCCCGATGTGGACTGGTCGCAGCGCGCCGCCCGGTTGATCCAGCAGCTTGGCGATCCCTTGTTTTCGAACCGGGAAGCGGCTAGCGATCAGTTGGTGCAGATGGACGGACGCATCCGCTCTGCGCTGGCCGCCGCCATCCACAGCAAAGATGCCGAAGTGCGTGCCCGCGCCAAACGCATCGATTCCGTCATTAGCGAACGGGATTTTCAGCGGCGGCTGCAGGCGTTTGCCGGTGACTTGGAAGGCAAGGAAAATTTGGACCTCCCTGGCTGGTCGCGCTTTCGCAAATTGGTGGGAGAGGACAAGGCCGCGCGCGAACTATTCGTCGACATGCAGCGCGCCGAGCCCAAGTTGATGGAGTCCTCCGTGGGCGCGCCTGCGGCTGCGGCGGAGGTCCTCTCCGACCGCATTCGCGATTCGTTCATGCTGATGAACTTTGGAGGCGTCCAATCGCGGGTAAACCGGCCGGTGGGGGGACCACTGGCGATCATGTTTGTCGCCTCCGACCCGCAGATACCGTTGTCCGGCGATGCGGCCCAGCAGATGACCTCGCTCACCTACCAGCCCGCAATGCAGGCCAACCTCACCGGCCCGCGAGCCCCCTTGGTGCGCAGGGTACTAGCAGCGTGGATCTCGCGAGATACGGACGACGTCAACGTCATGGCACAAAACCTGGCCGCCGCCGCCAACTATAACCTTCCAGAGGGTCTGGCCCTGGCCAAAAACCTGCTTACCAAACCAGGAACCCAGCCCTACGTGAAATATCAGGGGATTTCTTATCTGATTAAGGCCAACGACAAACAGCAGGCCGAACTGCTGCGACCTCTCCTAGGCGACAATGGTCTCATCGCCAACTTCAATCCGAATCAGCAGGAAAAAGACTCGGTTCGCGTCTGCGATCTGGCCTTGTTTGGAATGGTCCACCTGCTCGGCCAGAAGCCCAATGACTTTGGCATGCCGCGAGTCAAGCTTCAAAACGGGCAGCACGTCGATCTGCAGTCGCTCGCGTTCAAGACCGAGGACGATCGAAAAGCGGCCTTAAAGAAATGGGACGACTGGCTCAAGGAACACCGCGAACCAGCCGGCGCAAAAGAAAAATCCGATCCGGCAGCCAAGCCCTCCGATCGTCCCGCGGAATCGCCCACGCCAGCGACGCCTGGAGATGCCCCGCGCCCCAAAAAGACCACCGTTCCTCCGGCCGCGGACCGCCCGCGCGATCTGAAGTCGGAAGTCGACGACGCCGCTCCCGACGCTGATGCTCACGAGTAGCGCCTCAGCGAAAGCGGTCGGCAAAATCCGCGCCGCCGAAGCGGCGCAATGTGCAATTCACAGCCGACGTCCATCGTCGCTGACCGGCAATCACGTCTCATTGGGCGATGTCAAGGTTGTTTTGTCCTTTTGAGGCTGGTAAGATCTGCGGCGTTCATGAGCGATTTCCCGCCTGCCGTTTTCCCGCCCGCACATGTCACGCTCCCCCCTCGACAACGATCGCGGTTGTGCTGAACTGCGGCGACTGACCCGCGCCAATCGTCGGCAGGTTTTGCAGGCGGGAGCTTTGGGGCTGGTCGGACTCGGCCTGCCCGCCTTGTGGCAATCCACGTCCCACAGCGCGCGGGCAGCGACCGGCGGGGGTTTCGGCTCGGCCAAGCGCTGTATTTTCTTGTTCATGTGGGGCGGTCCCAGCCAGCTTGACACGTTCGATCCCAAACCGAACGCTCCCATCGACATTCGCGGCGAGTTCCAGCCGATCTCCACAAACGTCCCTGGCGTCCAGATCAGCGAGCATTTTCGCCGCCTGGCCACCTGCATGGACAAAGTCTGCTTGATCCGTTCTTTGTGCCACGACGATCCGGCGCACTTGTCCAGCGGCCATGCAACGCTCACCGGCCATTTAGCCCCGGTCGTGCGCAGCGATGCGGAACCCCCCAGCGA
>JALHPA010000183.1 GCA_022842745.1 Pirellulales bacterium | reverse complement strand
GGGCGCCCCCCACGCGGCCCGGGGCCGTGGGGAAATCGCGCGGCTTGAAGCGAGCGCGAATCTAGAATTTGCCGCGTGGGACGCGGGCGAGCGGGGGGAATCTGGCGGGCGTGGGGTGGAACCCGAGCGTGCGGAAGATGCCCAGCGCGCAAAAAAAGATCATGGTAGGCCGATCCGTCGTCCTGCCATGATCTTTATCCTGAAACGAACCGGCCACGCTAGCAGTCGCCGGTTCGCCCTTCCGACTTGTTATATCAAAGGTATCGGTCGGCGCGGCGGAGCGTCTTGAGGCTGGGGAGAGCAGAAAAACGGATCGGAGGGGTTGTCGTTGAGAATTATTGGGCAGCGAGTGTCCGAAGGCTGCGTGGAAACTGCGGAGAAGGGACTTGTCTGTAACTCGGACGCCCGCCCTGTGGATCATGTCTGCCGATAAATTTTTCGACATTTTGACACCCAGGTACAATAATTAGGCGTCCGCATTCGCTCCCGAGACCGCCTGGTCGTGCAACCGGCCATCGACAAAAACCGACTGGACCAGAGACCCATGCAAGAGTCTATACCAACACAACCTCAAACGCGGACCGCCAAATTTCCTGGCCATTGGGCTTGGCATCGAGCGCGTCAACTCGAAGGTACGTTGAGTGACGATCCCCAGATAGGAATTTGGCCGGTGACTTTCCATCGAGTCCTCTGGGGTTGGGGATCCCCTCAGTTCAGCGAATCCGCTTCGGACGGTGGGTCATGGCCGGAACACAATCCGGCAGCATTGGATGAAATGGCCAAAGTTGGCCGGATCGGTCTGTATTACCGGGTATGGGATTATACCGACGTACTCAAGGCACATCGTAGAGGTCACACGGTCTCTGCAGCTTTCCGGGTGACTGAGGAATGGAGAAACCCTTCTGAGGGCCGCCTCGACTTCGATCAGTCGAGAAGTAAGGTGGTTGGGGGCCACTCCCTGGAAATCCGCCCCACCCTGTGTAATATGCCTCGCCCTAAATCATGGCTTGGGGATGCCTATTTTGTGGGGCGCAATTCTTGGGGAGAAAAGTGGGGTAATCGGGGTTACTACGCCATGCGGTACGAATTCTTCGACCGCGAATTGTATGAGGGGTGGGCAGTTCATCCTCAAACTGAATTTTTACGGCTTGCGGGCAACGGAATTCAGCAGGTCAAGTGGGACTTCGATAGCAAACGCGATTTGCGCGACCGGCTATATCGAATCTGCGAGTTCGTGGACGTTGACCGAGACAATCGTCTGGCTTGGGGTATTGCGGTTTTGCAACGAGGCGAGCTTCATGTGGAGGAGCTGTACGTCAAACCGGAGGCCCGTGGGAAAGGCTATGGCAGTACGATCGCGACTGAGCTCCGCAAAGAGGCGAATGCCTTAAATGTGCCGGTGCGCTTTTGGATTCCGTTTGGGGATGTCGCAAACCGCGAGTCGCTAGAGGCTGTCCAAAGTTTCTTTGGAAGGCATTCGATTGGCTTCGAGCCGTCCTTGCATCCGAGCGCCGCATTTTGCGCGGTATACGGTGGATCTCTTCAAGCGCCAAAGTTTGCGTTGCCGCCCAAACCAGCCTACGTCTTTGCAGACGCTGAAAGTCCTTCAGTAAATTGGGGAACGCTGCAGAGGGAATTCGACGTCTCAGACGAATTCTTGAACCATGCGAAGAGCGCTTTCGAGCGACACGATGATACGCTTCGACGGCTCGCATGAAAGAAACCCTGACCGTCGATGAAGCGCTTTTGCTGCATGCCGCCGCGCTGGCGCGATATGGCGGTCGCGATGGCATGCGTGACCGGGGGTTGTTGGAATCGGCGCTCGCTCAACCGTTGGCGTCGTTTCAAGGCCAGGACCTGCATCCGACATTGTGGGATAAAGCGGCCGCGTTGGGGCGATCTCTGATCGCCAACCACCCGTTTGTGGACGGAAACAAACGAGTCGGGTTTGTGGCGATGGACGTAGTTTTACAGCGCCACGGCTACCGCCTTGAGTGTTCGCCCGACGAGGGCGAACAAATCACTTTAGGGGTTGCCGCCGGCGCCGTTAAACGTGAAGAACTTGCGGCGTGGCTGCAATCGCATTGCGTGCGAGAATGCTGAGCCAAGTAAGACGGAGCGACGGCCCATAATCGCCGTCTGAAGGCCTAGGTGCAGGAATTGCAGCGGTTGGTCGAGACGTTGAGCCGCGAAATCAAGCGGTAAGCGGCGCCTTTTTGCACGCGGGAGCCTTCGCCTCGCACTCGATCGAATACAACTCGCCGACCAACGCCAGCATCTGCGCGGCGCGCTTTGCACACGGCTAGAAAAGTGACGCAGATCGTAGAACAGACACATTTGAGGCAGTTCGACAGGTTTTTCGAACTGCTGGTGTCTCATCAGGTTTGAGGGCCGTCTTTGCGGCGGTCGTCCCAGACTTTCTTTTTGGCGCGGAGGAGGCGGCTGGTGTAGGCGTCTTCGTCTTCGGCGGGCTGGGACGGGGATTCGCTCGGGAGGGGGGGGCGTTTGAGGGAGGGGGATTGGCCCTCGGCAAGCATTTCGTTGACGGCGGAGGGGCCGGAGGGGGCGTCCTGGGTCGGTTCAAAGCGGACGGCGGCGCGCCTTTGGTCCAGTTCCTCGGAGACTTCTTGTTTGCGGCTGCGCAAGCGCTCCATGACGACATTCGGGGCGGGGGCTGGCTCGCGGCGGAGGACGCGATCGCGAAGGGAGGCGAGCCGGGGCCGGAGCCAGTCCAGGTCGATCGTCACGCGGCGGTTGAAGACGTCGTAGAAGAACAAGCAACCGCCGAGGAAGAGCAGCAGATGCCAGATGTCTTGGCTACTGACGGCTTTGGTGAGATTGTGGCGGTAGGTATCGTGGGCGAGGAAGCTTTCGATGCCGCGGCCGTCTTTGTCTTCGATCATCAGACCCGGTTCGCTGCCCGTGGGCCTGAGGGCGGCGAGATCCTTGAGCAGGCCTTCGTTCGTTTCGCGGTCGAGGTATTCGGCGGAGTAGGGAACGTTTACGCCGGTCAGGATCGGCTGCATGCCAGCGCCGGGGGAGACCATGACGAAGTAGCTGCCGGAATTCTTGGCGTCGAAATCGCCGACGTAGCGGCCGGGGGCGGTCTGGCGGATTTTGAGGTCGAGGGCCTTCATGTCCGGCCCGACGACGCTGGCGCCCATTTGCAGGAAATTGAGGAAGTCGTCTTCCTTGTCGAGGGCGGTGATGACGACCTCGACCTTGCCATCCTTGACTTCGCTGGCGACGGTGAATTTGCCCTGGTCCC
This sequence comes from Pirellulales bacterium, assembly GCA_022842745.1. Taxonomy (GTDB): domain Bacteria; phylum Planctomycetota; class Planctomycetia; order Pirellulales; family JALHPA01; genus JALHPA01. The sequence goes on along the minus strand of JALHPA010000183.1, from coordinate 2,886 downwards.
CGGCGGGGCGCATGCTCCAGCGGACCATCTGGGAGAAGAACTTGTCGTAGTTTTCCCACTCGGGCCAGCCGCGGGCCCAGCGGCTGCCGGCGTCGGTGGTGAAGACGACGCTTTTGCCTAGGCCGTAGGTCCAACTGGCAAGAATGGTGTTGTATTTTTCGCCGGTTTTGGGAACGGGGGAGACGAGGGCGACTTCGACCAAGGGATTTTCCTTGACGGAGGTCATGACGAAAGCGTGCGTGCGGGGGAAGTCGCCTTCGATCCCCTTGAGCATTTCGTGGGGGTACTTGAGCTGCGGGGAGAAACCGGGTTCGCTGGGATAGATCAGCGGGCGGGCAACACTGCGGGCCTCTTTCTGATAGATCTGGGGGAGGGCTTTGGGGTTGGTGGCGAGGTAATACTTTCCGCCGGTGGCGGTGGCGATGCGCTGGAGTTCGGCGTGTCCGGCGGGGCCGTGCGCGCCGATGGCGACGGTGGAGATCTTGATCTTCTGGCGGACGAATTGATTGAGGACGGTGGCTGTGCAGGGGGAGGGGTCGCCGTCGCTGATGATGATCATGTGCTTCGAGGCGGCCTGGACCAGGCCGGCGAAGGAGCGAGAGGCCATCAGCATGGCGGAGTCGAAGTCGGGCATGTCGCCGGGGACCATTTTCGAGATGCGGCCCAGCATTTTGTCGCGGTTGCCGGCGATGCGCTCGAAGCCGGCGGGATTGGACCAGAGCCATTCGTTGCCGGTGTTGCCGAAATGGATGACGCCGCAAAAGTCCTGGTTGCCGAGGGCGCGGATCGCGGCTTTGCCCACTTCGGCCTGCCAGTAGTTGCCCTGGGCCATTTCGGAGGCGTGCATGAGCATGCAAAGCGCGCCGACGGGGGCGACTTTGGCGTTTTTGATGTGGAAGTCGACCGGCATGGCCTCTTCCAGCTCGGTATTGGCCCAGCCCCCTGCGCCGAAGCTGTTTTCGCCGCCGAGCATGATGAGTCCCGCGCCCATTTGCTGGGTATTGCGGACGAGCATGCTGATTTGGTTATCGGTGAAGGCTTCGCGCGGGACGTTGGCGAGGATGACCGCGTCGAACGGCTGAAGTTCGGCGAGGGAGAGGAGCGGCTCTTCGGTGGAGCGGACCTGGACCTGGAGATTCTGGCGGCGGAGGCGGTCGACGAGCAGGGCGAACTCGCCGCCGAGGATGTTGTTGTCGCGGTCGATGTGCTCGATGAGCAGGACCTGCCCCTTGCCGCGGACATTGGTGAAGGTGGTGGCCTGGTTGTTTTGCGAGAGGGCGTCTTGGCGCTTGTCGTCGGGGGTGAAGCGGGCCTCGTAGGTGTAGAAATCTGGCGAGTCGATTTCTTCGCGGAGGGAGAAGACTCGTTTGCCTGGCTCGATTTCAACGGGGGCGTCTTGCAGGACCTCTTCGCGGTCTTTGGTTTTGCGGACGACGCGGAGTTTCCCCTTGACGGGGCGGGCATTGCGATCGCCTGGGCGGGCGGTGTTGTTGAGCACGACCTTGAGGTCGAAGGGCTGGCCGCGGTTGACGTCGGGGGGGATGGAGAGCTTTTCGACGGCGATTTCGCCGCGGGGCAAGTAGCGAACGGGGACGACGTCGATGCCGACTCCGGCTTCGGCCAGACGGCGGGCTTGCTCGCGGGCGTCGCCCAAGTTCTCGTTGCCGTCGCAGACGACGACGATGCGACCGGCGGAATCGGCGGGGAGTGTAGCCTGGGCCAGTTTGAGCGCGCCGGCCAGGTTGGTGTGGTCGGTTTCGATGCGGCTTTCGATGGATTCGGCGATGCTGATGTTGTCGTCGAAGGGGGGATGCTCGATCGCGGGTTCGGCGCCGAAGACGATGACTCCGGCGCGGTCCTTGCGATCGGCGTGGCGGTGGGTTTTGATGTCCTGGTTGACGTAGCGGATCATCGCGCGACGCTGGTCTTCAGGAATGCTGAGGGACTGGTCGAGGAGGTAGATGACGGTGAGGCGATCGCTGGTGCGGCGGTATTGGAACTCGGCCAAGGCGCCGACCAGGAGCAGGTAAACGAGGGTGCGGATGGTGATGGCGGTCCAGCGCTTGCGGCGGGTAAGGCCGGAGAGACTGGCGACGCTGAGCCACCAGACGAGGGGGAGGAAGGCGAGGAGCGCTAGCCAGGCGGGGGTGGTGCAGTAGTCCCAGGCCAGCCAAGCGGCGGCGAGCAGCAGGAGCGAACCGACGCTAATGGCCAACAGTTGCCGGGGCATGGGGCGCATTGAAGAGACGAGGCGCTAACAGCGCTTGTGGACGTGCGCCGGGGCATACGGACGGACCGAAGCCAACGTCCGGCGCACTCTCGATCTTCCGCTTTGTCGCAGCGGCCGTCAATGTTTATGGCGAAAGGAGTTGCCAATCGGCCGGATGGCCAAGGCCCGCTAGACCTGGTAGGAGAAGCTGAAGAGTTCGGTGGATTGTGGGACGGGGGGGGCGGCGGGGGAGTTGGGGAGCTGGTCGCAGAGCTGTCGCCAGGTGTCTCGTTCGACTTCCAGGACGGAGAGGGCGTTGGCGAGCTGGCGGTCGTCGCGGCGGAGGGCGGCCTGGACCAGGGAACGGAAGATGAAGGCGTAGATTGCCGCGACTTTGCGGGTCAGGCTGGACTCGGGTTGGGGCCGCAGGCCGGCGATGATCTCGGTGACGATTTCCTGGCAGCGGATGAGGGATTCGGTGGCCTCGTCGTCCTGATGATTGTTCCACTGTTCTCGCGCGCGTATCACCAGTCGGATGGCGGCTTCAATCAAGAGCAATTGGAGTTTTTGAGGGCTGGCGGTGAATACCTCGGTCTCCAAATACTCTTCGCGGGCGTGGGGGGACATCGTCGCTCCTTCGGAAGGTTGTGGGGACGCCGGGCGGGGCGGCAACGGGG
>JALHPA010000182.1 GCA_022842745.1 Pirellulales bacterium | reverse complement strand
AAGAAGCCTGGAACACCCGCAAGACCGTGAAGGGAAACATCATCGTCGCCGACGGTCAGATCCTGCTGCTCAACGAGGAAGGGGAATTGATCCTGGCCCCCGTTTCCCCCCGCGGCTTCGAACCCTCCGCCCGCGCCACGATCTTCCGCGGCGGCCTGTGCTACACCGCCCCGACCCTATCGCACGGCCGCCTGTACCTCCGCAGCGACCAGGAACTGGTATGTGTATCAATGACCAGCGCGGGCAAATGAGACCGCGAACAACGTCTCACGCCTAAGCCATTGCGCCGCGCGCGATTGGACCGGCTATTCCCACGTCATTGATATTAGGAGATCCCCAAGGTCTCACTTTAGACTCAGGTCGAACCTGAAACTGACGAAACGTGTCCTCGGTCGGAGGATTTCTTTCCGCACAGTGCCTCTTCCCATGCTACTCACCCTCTCGACGACTCATCAACCGGCAAGCGATCTCGGCTATTTGCTCCACAAGCACCCGGCTCGGTTTCAAAGCTTCGAGCTCAGCTTTGGAAAGGCCCACGTGTTTTATCCCGAGGTCGTCACGGAATCGTGCGTAGCCTGCTTGCTTTTGGAGGTCGATTCGGTGGGCATGGTGCGCGGCAAGACTGCCCACCGAGGTTTTTCGCTCGCCCAGTATGTGAATGACCGACCTTATGCCGCCTCCTCGTTCATGAGCGTGGCGATCGCGCAGGTCTTCGGCTCGGCGCTTGGAGGTCGCTGTGAAGCCCGGCCGGACTTGGTGGGAACGTCCTTACCCCTAGCCGCTCGGCTCGATGTGCTCCCTGTCCGCGGCGGCTTGCAGCTATTGCATCGAATGTTTGGCCCGCTCGGCTACGAAATCGAGGCGACCCAAACTTCGCTCGACGACCGATTTCCCGAATGGGGCGATAGCCCATACTATTCGCTCTCGATCTGCAAAACCACGACGCTTCGAGATCTGCTGGCGCACCTCTACGTACTGATTCCTGTGTTCGACAATCAGAAGCACTATTTCGTCGGCGAACAGGAACTCGAAAAGCTGCTGGCGAAGGGAGACGGCTGGCTGCCGGACCATCCCGAGCGAGAGGAGATTGCCCGACGATACTTGAAATTCCGTCCCTCGCTGGTTCGCTCGGCGCTGGCCCGCCTTGCTGAAGTGGACGACTCGGTCATCGCAGAGGACGGCGAAACGGACCGCCCGGGCGAGGCAGTGGAAGCTCTCTTCGAAAAACCCCTCGGGTTGAACGAACAGCGCATTGGCGCTGTACTGGCGGCGCTCCGCGCCACAGATGCCAAGCGCGTTCTCGACTTGGGTTGCGGCGAAGGCAAATTGCTCCGCGAACTTCTGCCAGACCGCCGATTCGATCGGATTGTGGGTTTGGACGTGTCGATGCAAGTCCTCCAGCGGGCGGCCCAGAAGCTGGGTTACGATCGCTTGCCCTCGCAACAGAAGGAGCGCATTCAATTGCTCCACGGCTCGCTCATGTACCGCGATGATCGATTGCGAGACTTCGACGCGGCCTTGGTCGTTGAAGTCATCGAGCACCTTGACCCACCCCGCCTAAAGGCGTTTGAACGCGTGCTCTTCGAGTATGCCCGGCCGCGGACGATCCTGCTCACTACCCCCAACCGCGAGTACAACGGAATATGGGAATCCCTTCCGGCCGATTCTTTCCGACACCCCGATCATCGCTTCGAGTGGACGCGCGCCCAATTCCAGGATTGGGCTTTGGCTATCGCCCAGCGTTACTCCTATCGGGTCCGATTCCTTCCGATCGGTCCCGAAGACCAAAACGTCGGATCTCCAACGCAAATGGGTGTGTTTGATCGCGACCCGACAAAGGCTTGAGCCTCCTCTCGCTCCAATGCAGATTAAAATCCCCACACTCTCGCTCGTCGTCCTCATTGGCCCCAGCGGCGCAGGCAAGAGCACCTTTGCACGCAAACATTTCCTGCCCACGGAGGTACTCTCGTCCGACTATTGCCGCGGGCTTGTCAGTGACGATGAAAACGACCAGACGGCCACGGGAGATGCTTTTCGCGTGCTGCACTTTATCGCGGCCAGGCGGTTAGCGCTAGGCAAACTTACCGTCGTTGATGCCACGAACGTTCAGCCGGAGGCCCGCAAGCCACTGGTCGAGTTGGCACGGCAGTTCCACTGCCTGCCGGTGGCCATCGTGCTCAACCCTTCGGAGCGGCTTTGCCAGGATCGCAATCGGAACCGGGCCAACCGCAAGTTTGGTCCCCACGTAATTGCCCAGCAGCGTTCGCAGTTGCGCCGATCGATTCGTGGTTTGGGCCGCGAAGGTTTTCGCCACGTCTTTGTGCTGGAATCTCCCGATGAGATCGACGCGGCGTTTCTTGAGCGCGTCCCACTGTGGAATGATCGCCGGCAGGAGTGTGGGCCCTTCGACATTATCGGCGATATCCACGGCTGCTGTGACGAACTGGAAGAACTGCTCCTCCAACTCGGCTATCAACCGTCGATGCCCGGCAACGCCGGTCACGTAACCATGCCGTTTTATTCGCATCCGGACGGGCGCAAGGCGATTTTTGTCGGAGATCTCGTAGATCGTGGTCCGCGGGTGCTCGATTCGTTGGTCCTGGTACGCAACATGGTTCAATCCGACGCGGCACTCTGTGTGCCGGGCAATCACGATGCGAAACTGCTCCGGGCGCTCCAAGGACGGCCGGTCCAGGTGACCCACGGCCTGAACCAAAGCCTAAACGAAATTGCCTCTCTAGATTTACCCGCCGATGAGAATAAGGCGTTCTGCGATGGAATCATCGCATTTCTCGATTCCCTAATCAGCCACTACGTACTGGACGGCGGCCGACTTGTGGTTGCCCATGCCGGTATGAAGCAGGAAATGCAGGGGCGTGGGTCGCGGCAAGTGCGTGACTTTGCCCTCTATGGCGAGACCACCGGCGAAACCGACGAATTCGGGCTGCCAGTCCGGCACAATTGGGCGGCGGAGTATCGAGGGCCAGCCCTCGTTGTCTACGGCCATACCCCTGTTCTCGATCCAGAGTGGCTCAACCGTACCATCAATATTGACACCGGCTGCGTCTTCGGCGGAAAGCTAACGGCGCTGCGCTACCCCGAAAAGGAGTTGGTGTCGGTCGCAGCGAGGCGAACCTACTGTCAGCCCGCCCGTCCGTTCCCGCTCGCTGCCCAGCAAGTGCCAACCCTCACCGCCCAGCAAGTTCACGACAACGTACTGGATGCCGCCGACGTGCTGGGAAAGCGCATCATTGCCACCCGCCTGCGCGGCAACGTCACGATTCGAGAAGAGAACGCAACGGCGGCGTTGGAGGTAATGAGCCGGTTTGCAGCCAACCCGAAATGGTTGATTTACCTGCCGCCAACTATGTCCCCTTCCGAGACCACGTCGAGGGCCGGCTTGTTGGAGCATCCCGACGAGGCTTTCGCTCACTTTCGCGACTCAGCCTGCCCGCACGTGGTCTGCCAACAGAAGCACATGGGGTCGCGCGCGGTGGTCATCATTTGCCAGGATGAAATGGCCGCACGCCAACGTTTTGGCATCGCCGAGGATGAAATCGGCATTGTATACACCCGCACTGGGCGTCGCTTCTTCGCAGATTGCCAGGTCGAGCGGCAGATCCTGTCGCGCCTCCAAGCGGCATTTACGGCAACCGGCTTCTGGAGCGAGTTTCACACCACATGGGTCTGTCTGGACTGCGAACTCATGCCTTGGTCGTCCAAGGCAATGGAGCTACTGCGATCCCAATATGCTGCGACCGGCGCGGCGGGTCGAGCCTCGCTGCCACCAGCCCTCACCATGCTGAACAGCGCCGCTCGGCGGCTCGAAGGGGAAGACCTAGTCAAATTGCAACGCGCCATCGCGGAATTTAACTCCCGCGCCGACAACATCGAAAAATTCATCGACGCCTACCGCCAATACTGCTGGACTGTGCAATCGATCGATGACTTGAAACTTGCCCCGTTCCATCTATTGGCGACCGAAGGCCAGGTCCATGTTGACAAGTCCCACATCTGGCACCTTGAAACGCTTTGCCGCGTTAGTAGCGCCGACCCCGATCTGCTGCTCGCCACCCCGTTTAAGCTTGTTGACGTCACCGATGCCGACAGCCAGGCCGGCGGCGCCCTGTGGTGGGCGGACCTGACCGATCGCGGCGGCGAGGGCATGGTCGTCAAGCCGTGCGACTTTATATTCAAGGGTCCAAAAGGGCTCGCACAGCCCGCCTTGAAGTGCCGCGGGCGCGAGTATCTCCGTATCATCTACGGCCCCGACTACACCCAGGACGAGAATCTGATCCGGCTGCGCAATCGCAGTCTGAGCGGAAAACGTTCGCTCGCTCTCCGTGAGTTCGCCTTGGGCATCGAAGCTCTCGAACGGTTCGTCCGCCGTGAACCACTTCGCAGGGTGCACGAGTGCGTCTTCGGCGTTCTCGCATTAGAGAGCGAACCTGTCGATCCACGGCTTTGATCGACCCCAGTGCGACTCCACGAACTGCTTCTGCTGATCTCGAAATGAGTCGCAGAACTCAGTATTGTCCCCCCAGACCCTCTTCCTTCCGCGCATCGACCGCCGCGGGCAAACCACATAATCGACGCAACCGCACTCTGCCACTCCAACCAGGTTCCCCTTGGGTGGCCGTCCTCGCTTTGCTGTGGCCCTCCTCCCCAAAAAATCCGATCTGATCCACTCCAGGTTGCATCCCTCGCCGCCGCCGCGGAGAATGGGATCGGCTTTTAATAACCTGCCTGCCGCTCCCGTTCCCCGTTGCCGCCGCCCGCTCCCGCCGCATGGAGCGCTCCGCCGTTCCTCCTACCTTCCGCGTCATAGATTCACCATGTTGACGCAATTTTTCATCCCTGCCCGGAATCTGGCGACCTGGTTTCGGAGGTCGTTCGTTCTCGGTGTCGCGCTTGCGGTCTGGATCGAAGCCGCGCGGATGTCTGCACTGGGCGCCGAGTCCCAAACGCCCCCTGTCGAGCCGCCACCAAGCCTTTCCACCGCTCCCAGGTTCACGACCGACGTCATGCCCGTCCTTTCCAAGCTGGGCTGCAACCTTGGCGCGTGCCACGGCAATCAGAACGGCAAAGGGGGGTTTAAGCTGTCGCTGCGCGGGCAAGATCCCGCCGACGACCGGGTTTCGATCTCGCTCGACCAGTTCGGCCGGCGCGTCAATTTGCTCGAGCCGGCCGAAAGCCTGCTGCTCCAAAAGCCCACTATGCAGGTGTTTCACGAAGGGGGCCTGCGTCTGCGCCGCGGAACGCCAGAATATGATGTCCTGTACCGGTGGATCGCGGCCGGCGCGCCGGAAGACCCGGCCGATTCTCCCCGCCTCGCCCATTTGATTGTCGAACCGGCCGAGGCGCTGCTGTTCGACCCGGACCGCCAGCAACAGATTTCGGCGATCGCGGAGTTCTCCGACGGCGAACGGCGGGACGTCACCTCTCTTGCCGTTTACGAACCGTCGGCCAGTTTGGTGACGGTCGATCCCCAGGGAACAGCGAAGTTTTCCGCCCCGGGCGAAGCGACAGTGCTGGTGCGGTTTCTCGACTTGCAGCGCCCCGTCCGGTTGATTCATGCCCCGTCCCGGTCGGAGTTCGTTTGGAGCGAGCCTCCGGTTCACAATTTCATTGATGAGCACGCCTTTGCCAAGCTCCGCCGCTTGCGCATCAACCCCTCGCCACTGGCCGGCGACCAGGAGTTTGTACGCCGGGTCTATATCGACGTTCTGGGCATCTTGCCCACCGCGGACGAAGCCCGCTCCTTTGTCCGCGATCCCGCGCTGGACAAACGCGCCCGGCTGATCGATCGGTTGCTGAATCGGCCGGAGTTCGCCGAGCATTGGGCCCTCAAATGGTCGGACTTGCTCAAGAACGAAGAAAAAGTCATCGATCCGCAAGGCGTGCGCTATTTCCACGAGTGGATCCGCGAGAGCTTCGCTGCCGGAAAGCCCCTCGACCAATTTGTGCGCGAGCTGGTCACTGCCCGCGGAAGCACCTACGCCAACCCGGCCGCGAACTTCTATCGCGCCAACCGCGACCCGGTATCGCGGGCGGAGACCGCCGCGCAGGTTTTTCTGGGCATCCGACTGCAATGCGCCAAGTGCCACAACCACCCGTTCGACCGCTGGACGCAGAGCGATTACTACCGCTGGACCGCGTTTTTTTCGCGCGTCGACTATCTGATCGTG
>JALHPA010000181.1 GCA_022842745.1 Pirellulales bacterium | reverse complement strand
GCTGCAAATGCCGCCAGCCCATCCTCGACGCTTTGGCAGGCCACCGTCCTCGGCGTCGGCAGACCCGCCGCCGCCAGCCGCGCCGTCGTCAGATACTTGTCTACCGCGGTTTCCAAGGCCCGCGCTGGATTCAAGACCGGAACCTTGGCGGCCTCCCATTGCGCCAAGATGTCCATCCGCAGCACGACCTGTTCCAAAGAGCCAGGAGGCATCGTCCGCACCAAGACGGCATCGACGTCGACCGGCCGGATCGCCCCAGTAAACCCGCCTCCCGCAATCGCCCCGCCGGCGGAAAACCCCACGGTCGATGCCAGCCGCGTAAACGGAAAACGCACGATCTCGTGACGCTCCGCCGCCGCGCGCCGCAAGTCCTCCAAGTACCAGCTTTCAGCGGCCGCCAATATCGCAAATCGCAAGTCAAGGTTCCTGCATCGGTCACTGCGAGGGTAACAATTTTGCCCCCGTCGCTCGCCCTCCGCCCCCGCTTCAATCCTGGAAGCTCCGCGCCAACAGATCGGGGCGGGTTGCTCCATACCTAAATGTCCGCCCCGTATCCAGGTTCATCAGCGTCACCTCGGCGGGGCTGAACAACAGCGGATCGATCTTGTAAAAATCTCCGCCATAACGCGCGAAAATCTCCGCAAACGGCGCCCCCGAGTCCGCAGAAGCGCTGCTCGGCACGCGCGGGCCGATCGCTTCCAGGCTCTCGTCGTCCCCTCGCACCCACAATGTCACTTGCGCGCCGTACAACACCGCGTCGTTGGTTCGCCCGATCGCGGCCAAGTCGTTTCGAGCCACCGGGGGAAGGGGGGCGATCCCATAGCCGCTGTCAATTCTCGACAAGTCGAATCCCAGTTCCAGCAGCTTGTGCAGCGCCGTCTCCACCGACCGGGCCACCACCTGGACCCCGCCTGCTTGGCTGGCCGTCGGCGCTGCCAAGAGCGTCAGCCGGTCCAGGGGCACATTGCACGATTGGGCCACCTGCTGGCAAACCGCTTTCGGCGGAATCTTTCGCGTCTCCAGCACCCCCACCGCGGTATTCGTCTGCTCCCGATAGTTGATCTTCTCGAACAACGGCTCCTTCGCTGCCGCCGCGCGCATCGGCCCCGACCCCATGGCAAAAAACTTCTCCTGCTGAATCGCCCACCCCGCATATTGCGAGGCCATGCACGCCAGCACAGGAGCGTCGGTCCGCACTTGTACCCACGGCCCCGCCGCAACCGCCGGATCCCCCGGCACGAAGTTCACCTGCCCTAGCCCCGCCAGGCAAACTTCCGCCAGTGCCCGTCCAGCCTCCAAGCCCCCCCGCGCGGCAATGCCACAGTCGATAATCGTCGCCCCGCCCGGTTCCCGCACCACGCCGACGCGCAATCGGTCCCGATCTTCCAGCAGGCGTCGGCACAATGCATTCGCGGCCAGGTTTAGCATCCCAATTTTCGTTCCGGCTCAAGATCATCTCACGGTTCACGACCCACCGCTGCTCATCATGCCCTAGCAGTTCCTCCCTGGCAACGCCGCCCGCTTCTTCAAGGCCCCTGGGCATGTTACGGGGACGTTACGAACTTTTGCACCACCTGCGGCGTCAAAGTCTGTACAAAGGCAACTTCGGCCGGACGGATCGGGGATGCACGGCACATAAACGAGAACCCTCGCAGGAGCACGATCGTGTTTTATCGTTCTTTCGGACTGGTCGGAATCTCTGTTTGTTCCTTATTCTCCACCCCACAGACCGGCCTGGCCGACGCCGCGGCCGATCTGGCGGCGGGGCGGGCCGCCCTCGCCAGCGGAGATTTCGACAAAGCGTTAAGCCTGTTGACCGCCGCCTCGCACGACCTTCCGGCGTCGGTCGAGGCCCGGCTGGCAGTCGCCGAGTGCCTTTTGAAACTGGGCCAGACCGACAAAGCCCTGGTCGAGTACACGGCGGTGCTGAAGCTCTCTCCCGACCACGCGGTCGCCAAAAAAATCATCGCCGGCCTCACTGCCAGCCGTCAATCCTTCGACGAAAAGCTGGCCATCGCTAAGGCCTTTCTGGATGTCGGCGCCTTCCAGCCGGCCGAACGATTATTAGCTCGGGCTGTTCAAGAACCGGAGTCGGAAGCGCGGCAATCGGAAGCCCGTTTGCTGTTGATTCGCGCGCGGCTCTGGTTGAACGGCTACGAACCAGTTCTCGAAGATGCCGTCCGTCTGATGCAGTTGCCGGAATACGCTCCTCGCGCCCGCGCCGCGGCGGCGTTAGCGCTCGTCTGCCAACATCCGGATTTCGCGCCCCGAGCGGCCGAATTGCTCGCGGGCTTGCCTGCCGATCGGGCCACGCTCGGAAAAGAATGGAGCAGCCTGGCCGACTTGGCGGCCGACCTGCTGGCTTTGCGCGACAGCGACCAAGTGGCCGGCGTTTCCAGCCGCCTAGCCCAGCATCTGTCTGCCATTCCAGCCAGTCCGTTTCGCGACCAGATGCTCAACCGGGCCTATGGCCGAGTGGTCGAAGTCGCCAACGAGCGCCTCGGCCGCGGCGAAACGGCGTCGGTCGTCGCCATCCTTTGGCCGGCGGTCAGCGGCGCTCCCTTGCCCGACGACAACGCGGAGTTGGTCCCGATCGAGCTTCGTTCCGGCTGGTTGGAGCACAACGTCAATCGAATCGAACAATGGCACACCGTCGCCCGCTTGCTGGCCATGGCCGGCCGCCAGGACGCCTCTCGGCCCAAACAAGACTCAACCCTCGCCCCCATTTGGCTTGCGGCGGAGGTCGCGCGTCAATCGCCCCCCGTCCCGGCGCGGATCGACGTCATGCTGCAAATCGCTCACGACCTCTCCTCCTTGTCCCGCCCCTCCCCGGAACGAAAACCTGGCGCGCCGCTCAGCCGCGCCGATGTGGTGCAATTGGCCGTGCTTCGCTCGACGGGGCCTCTCGCCGCCAACGATGCCCAACGCAATCGACAAGTCGAGTTGTTGGCCGGCTACGTAGCCCGCCACGCCGCCGCCGACGACGTGGAAACCGCTCTAAAACAACTAGTCGAGCTTGACCCCGCCAAGCTCCCCGCGCCCGGCCAGCGGCTCAAGTTGCATCCCGCCTTCGACGACCTTCCGCCCGGGGACGCCCATCAACGGCTGTTCCTAGAATTGGGCACTCACTTCTCTGCTCTCGCCACGAAGAAGTTTCAGGAAAACGCCTCTTTGCTCAAGCCCCAGGCCAACGCCGAGCCAAACGCTTTCGCCATTGCCACCCTCAATCTCTACGGCCAGGCGGCCGCCATCTATCCGAACCTGAATCTGTCCCCTCAACTGGACGCCGTTCTGCAACCCCTCATCGGCGCGGAGTCCTGGTCCGCCACCAGCGCGCTCTCCGAACACTTCTATGCCCACTTGTCCGGTGATGCCGGCCGCTGGGCCGCGATCCGCCTGCGGCTGCTGCAAGGCGCGGCCACCGAAGACAAGACGCTCGCCGCCAACCGCAAACTCGGCGACAAACTCCCCGAGACCGTCCAGCGTGCCCTCGCCGACCTACTGGCTCTAGTCCAGGCCAATCCCAGCTTGCGCCAGCGGCAAACGGTCATTCAAACCGCCACCCCTCTCGTGCAACGTTACGTTTCCCTAGAAAGGCTCGATCTGGCCGCGGCGGTCATCGCATCCTTGGCCGACGCGGAAGGCGCCGCGCTCGCCGACTGGGGCGGTTGGGAGCGCATTCAATTGCTCGATCGGCAGGCCGCCCGCGTCGTCGCCTTGACCACGCCCACCCTCGGGCCGAATGCCCGGTTATCCTTGAACGAATTCCATGCCGCGGAGCTGTCGCGGTTAACCGAATTCGTGAGCAAGTTCCCCAAATCGTCTCTGCTGGGCCCGGTTGTCGAACGCGTCGTTCAGATTTCGAACCTGTACCAAACGCACCGCTCGTTCGCTGTCGCCGAGCAGGTGCTCCGCGATTTCCTTAAGGCCCATCCCCAGCGGTCGTTCGCTCGGCGGCTCGAGTTCGCCATCGTGCAATCCGCCTTGGCCCGCGCGCGGACCGCGTTTGACGAAGTCAAAGATCGCCCGGCCCCCCCGGTGCGCCTGTCCGAGGAGTTCACCGCCGCGATCGATGCAGTCGCCAAATTTCTCGAGTTACATCCCACCGGCGAATTTGTCCCCGAGGCCGAGGCCGAATTGCTCTCCATCGCCCGCACCTATGGCCAGGTCGGCGCTTGGCCGGTAGCGCGCGAGGTGCTGGCCCGTTTCGCAGCGGCGGTCCCCGATTTCCATTCTCCGGCCCGCTTGGAGTTTCTTAAGGCCGCCACCTATCTGGGCGAATTGGACCGCGCGTACGGTCTGTCGCTGCTAACCGCTCCACCACAACCCCGCGCTTCGTTTGCGACGCCGGATGCGATCGCGGCAACCGCCAAAGACGCCTTAAATGGGGACGTCTCGGCGTTCGGTAACGCTCGGTTTGCGACGGCGACATCCAGGCCGGCGGAAGCCGACGGAACGAAGGTCGCCGACGCGAAAAGCGAAGCCGGCGAACTTTCCGGATTTCGCGCGGGAGGGGGAGGGGCGTTTGGCGCCGTGCCAGGGGCCACGGCGCCAACAGGCGGCCCCGTCATGGACCGCCGGCTCTTGTCCGACGATACAGCCCTGGCCGCGATTCGCGCCAGCCAACACGCCCAGCTCGGCCAAATCGCCATGCTGGAGAGCGACCAACCGCAGCAGCCACAGCAATCCGCCGAAATCGCCCTCCCCGCCGGTTCCGTCCTCTCCGCCGCGGAAATGCAACGGCAAGACGCCGCTTCAGACGCAGCCTATAAAATTCTGCTCGGCATCCTGGCCAATGCTCCCCCGGCCGAAGCCCCTCTCGCCGCCCAGGCACGGGAACAAATCGTCTGGATCGTCGGCTTCTTCGAGGGCCGTCTCCGTGCCGATCGAGCCGTGGCCCTCATCGAGCGGTTCCTCAAAGACCGTTCCTCGGACCCGGCCCGCATCACCCTCGTCTACCGGGCAATCAACGATCGCCTGGTATGGGCCGGCCATCGCCAGCCCACCGATCGCTTGAACAAAGCCTGGATCGACGCCCGGCACGAGCTGTTCGAATCCGCACGTGCGTCCATCGATCAATTCGTTCAAGCCCATGTCGCGCACAAGGACTGGATCCAACAAGCGCGGCTGTTGCGCGTGGAGAGCTACGACCGCGAGGCGGCCTTGGCCTCCGCCATCAGCCCCGTCCGCGCCGCCGGCCTGCTGCTCCAATCGGCTGAGGCGCTCGTCGAGCTGTTTCAGTCCATGCCCGACCATCCCGCCGCCGAGCACTTCGCCGTTCGCTTGAACGCCATCGCCGATCGCCTCGTCGCCCTCCATCAGGAAGAGCAGGCCATCTATATCCTCAGCCAAATCCCGCGGCACTTTCCCACCCATGCGCAGGCATTGCCCGCCGTGCTTCGCCAAGCGGAATTGCATGCCTCGAACCTGAGCAACCCGCTGCGCGCCGTAGAAACCTACGAGGAATACCTCGGCCTGGCCGGAGACAACGAGGCCATCCGGGCGCAGATTTTTTCCATCGCCCAGCAACTGGCCGCTAAGCAACGCTACCTGGAAGCGCTGCACGTATTCGGCGTCTTTGTTGACAGTTTCCCGACCGATCCCCGCGCCCCAGAGGCTCTCCGCTCCATCGGCCAGACCCACCAGGCCAACGACGTCTGGACCGATGCCATCCGAGCCTACCAGCGAATTCTCGACGAGTATCCCGGCGTCCCGCTGATTCCCCAGGTCAAGCTGGCGGTCGCCGAGTGCCAAATCCACCTCAGCCAGTGGAAACTCGCCCGCAAGTTGTACGAAGAATACCTCCAGCAATTCCCCAACGACGGCCAGGCCGAACTGGCCAAGCAGCGGATCGAAATCCTCAAAAACCTCGACCGCTACCAAACGCTGCTCGCCGATCAACAGGTGCAAAGAAACAAGGACGATGCCCAGTTCCAAATCGCGTCGATCGTCGTGGAGAAACTCGGCAATCCCGCCAAGGCGGTCATGGAATTCCGCAAGGTGGTGTCGGAATACCCCAAAAGCTCGCAGGCAGACGACGCACAGCTCGAAATCGGCAAGGCCCTGCTCGCATTGGGACGATTGGACGACGCCCGCACCGAACTAGCGCGCGTCCCGCGGGATTTTCCCGGCAGCCCCCTAGCCGACGATGCCCTTTATTTGGTTGGTCAAAGCTACGAGCGCGACGCAG